>JAJZPJ010000273.1 GCA_021811225.1 Pseudomonadota bacterium | reverse complement strand
CGTGATGCAGGGCACCACCGCCTTTCAGCGCACCGTCACCGGCACGCTCTCGACCCTGCCGGAACTGGCCGAGGCGGCGCGGCTCAAGGCCCCGACGCTGATCATCGTCGGCGAGGTGGTCAGGCTGCGGGACAAGCTGACCTGGTTCGAGGCGCCGCTGATCGAGGAAACTTCTTCCTGATCCGCCCCGCTGCTGGACGTTCCCAGAGGATTTCCCGATGCCCCACGATTCACCGCACGTCGCCATACTCGGTGCCGGCTTTGCAGCGCTCACGGCGGCACGGGAACTGCGCCGGCGCGCGCCTGAGCTGGGCATCACGCTCGTCGCGCCGCGACCGGAGTTCGTCTATCTGCCCAGCCTGATCTGGGTGCCGCCGGGAATCCGCGAAGGCTCGGAGCTGATCGTGCCGCTCGCCCACTTTCTGCGGAAGCAGCGGGTCGATCACCACGCCGGCACGGTGACCGGGTTGAAGGACGGCGGACGTATCGTGCTCACCGATCGCGGCGAGATTCGCAACGACGCCCTGGTCATCGCCACCGGCGGCCGCTTCCTCAAGGGCATGCCGGGCATCGAACACGCCATGACGCTGTGCGAGGGCGTGCCGGCGGCGCAAGCCATCGGCCGGCGGCTGCGGGAAATGGAGGGCGGGGCCATCGCCTTCGGCTTCGGCGGCAATCCGAAGGAACCCGCCGCGATGCGCGGCGGACCGATGTTCGAATTGCTGTTCGGCGTGGACACCTGGCTGCGGCAGCAGGGAAAACGCCAGCGCTTTCAGCTGTCCTTCTTCAACGCCGCCGCGGAACCCGGCAAGCGGCTGGGGCCCAAGGCCGTCGCGGCGATGCTCGCCGAAATGGACAGGCGCGGCATCGCCACCCACCTCGGTCACAAGGTCGCGGGTTTTTCCGCCAAGGCCGTGAGCACCGAAGCGGCCGAACTGCCGGCCGATCTGATCCTGTTCATGCCCGGTCTCACCGGCCCGGCTTGGGCCAAGGACTCGGGCCTGGAGCAGTCCGAGGGCGGCTTTTTCCTGGCCGACGAGTTCTGCGCGGTCGGAGGCAGCGAGCGGGTATTCGTCGCCGGCGACGCCGGCAGCTACCCCGGTCCCGACTGGCTGCCCAAGCAGGCGCACATGGCCGACCTGCAGGCCCGCGCGGTGGCGGAGAATCTGCTCCTGGCGCTCGGCGGCCGGGCGCCGACGGCGCGCCCGCGGCCGGAGCTGATCTGCATCGTCGACACGGTCAATGCCGGCATGCTCGTCTATCGCGATCCGAAGCGCAGCTGGCTGCTGCCGTCTTCCCGGCTATTCCACTGGGCCAAGCGCTATTTCGAGCAGCGCTATTTGAGCGCGTTTCGCTGAATCGTCGAGGACACTTTATGAAAGCATTTCAGGACTACTACCCGGAGAGCGTGGCGCACTGCTACGGCTGCGGCCGGCTGAACCCCCACGGCCACCAGATCAAGACCCATTGGGACGGCGAGATAAGCAAATGGCGGCTCAGCGCAGCGCGCAGTCGAACACGCATACAAGAATGCGATGCCGTTCTTGCTGAGTCAGCGTCTGCCGCAAGCGCCTTGCTATCTCTTCAGCGCTGCGTGGTTTGTTGCCGTCCGGCGGCGGGGGCATTCTTTCCCCGCCGAACCAGAAAACAAGATAAATCCCGTAGCCGTCCGTCGCCGGATCGCGGACATATTTCTCGATCAGTTGTTCATGCATCGCCCGCCAGAGGTCATTGTGGCTGTCTCTCTTGATTTCGATGGGGACATTGAATCCCCCGGCACCGCCGAAGCTCACCGTGATGTCGGCGCGCTTGCTATCGGCGTAGGAACTCTCCCTTTGCGCATCGATACCGAGCCGGCCCAGTCGATCGTTGAGGTCTGACAGCAGGGTGTCGCGGCAATCGTTTTCCGGCTTTGGCCGCCCGAGCTGCTGGTTACTGGCGTCGTAGCTCCAATACTGGCGGTAGTCGTCGGTGGCACCGTCGCGAATCTTCCGGGCGATATCGCACAGGTGATCGAGGACCAGGGCAGCGAGATCGGCGGCGCTGGCGGGCTGAAGATTGGCCAGCGTTCGGCAAACCTGTACGGCGTCGAGATGGCGGAAGCTCGCCTTGCGCCTTGCGATGCGCTGCGCATGCAAGGCGCCGCGCAAACGGTTGTGCCATTCGGCCAGCGGACGCAAACCCAGCAGCCGCTCCAGCGCCTGCGTTGCCGCCTCGCTGGGGTTGCCGCCGAGCATGTCGATGAAGCTTCGCACCTCGTCGGCGGTTTGCATCGCCGGGCTGACCCAATAAGGACCCATTGGACGCTCAGGTGGGCTGCCCGGCGCCAGAAGCTCGATCAGGAGCGCCAATGCGGATTCCGGCAGTGAGGCTGTGGTGAAATGACGCTTCTCGCGGAGGTAGAGAAAGGCGCCGAGGTAGCCGCGACGCACCTTGCTCGCGCCGACATGCCGCGCCAATTCCGCTTGATAAGCCTCCGGGGCGAGCATCAGGCCGCAGGCGAGCCAATAGACGCGCTGCGCGTCGTCCATGCTGCCCTGCCCGAGCCTGGCCGACAGAATCGCCGCCAGGGCGTCCCGCTCCAGATAACGCAGTGCACCCTTGAGCAGCGGGTCGAGCGAATTGGCCAGTTGTTTCTTGCGCGCGCGCAAGGGAAAGCCCGCCAGCAAGCGGGGCAACGCGGCACGCGCGACGTCGCCCCACGCATCGTCGTGGGCGAGCGGATGAATCCCGGTCACGTACTCCTTACCCTTGCGCAGCAGCGGCACGGCATAGGCGATCAACACGTCCGCGACCAGCGCAGAACGTTTCTGCACCAACGCATCGAACCAGGTAGGGTTCTTGTTGGCAACATAGGTGAATTGGAAGGCCAGCAGCTTCGACAGAATTGAATCGTCGAGCTGCAAGGCGCCGATGGGGTCGGCGGCGTAGAATTCCTCCATGCCGACCAGACAGGCTTGGCGCAGGTAGTGCATTCGCCCCTTGGTTTCGAGTTCGACAATTTCTGCCACGCTCGGCAGATCGTCGCGCTTCAGGGAGCGGCGAAAACCGTCGCAGGCTGCCTGGACCAGATCCGCGTCACCTCCGAGGAAATCGGCCAGACGCTC
>JAJZPJ010000272.1 GCA_021811225.1 Pseudomonadota bacterium | reverse complement strand
GAGCGCCGTCAGGTCGGAGCGGCTGCGGCGCGATGGGCTCTACGCTACGCATATATGCCTGCCTTCGCTATTGGAGGTAGTATCGTTTGCATTGAATACCGAGAGCATATGGCATCAGATTTTCATCGGGCGTGCGAAATGAGGATCCATCAACTGTCTCCGCTTGACGCCGTTGCCAGCCTGAAGAGCGCCCCGACGGGTCTGGGCAGCGCCGAAGTCGAGCATCGGCTGCGCGAATACGGCCGCAATGAGGTGGCGGAAAGCGCTCGCGGATCGCTTTGGCTGCGCCTCGTCAAGGAATTCATGAGCTTCTTTTCGCTGATTCTGTGGGTCGCCGCGGGACTGGCCTTCTTCGCCGAATGGAGCGATCCCGGCCAGAACATGGGGAAGGTGGGCTACGCCATCGTGACCGTGATTCTGGTGAGCGGGCTGTTCTCCTTCTGGCAGGAGTATCGCGTCGAACAAACGCTCGCGGCCTTGCGCCGGCTGTTGCCGCGCCAGGCCCAGGTCTTGCGCGAGGGCAGGATCATCGGGATCCCCGCGGAGCAATTGGTGCCGGGCGATATCGTCCATCTGGAGCCGGGCGACAACATTCCCGCAGACTGCCGGCTGATCGAGGCGTTTGGCGCAAGAGTCAATAACGCCGCGATCACCGGCGAGTCGCTGGCCAAAGCGCGCGAAGCCGCTGCTTCCGACGCGAATGACTTGATCGACAGCAAGAACGTCGTGCTCGCCGGCACCTCGATGGTGTCGGGGCGGGCCAAGGCCGTCGTCTTCGCCACCGGGATGCACACCGAATTCGGCAAGATCGCGCACCTCAGCCAGACCGCCGGCGCGGGAGTCTCGCCGCTGCGCAAGGAAATCGCAGGCCTGAGCCGCCTGACCGCCATGCTCGCGGTGACCATCGGCCTGTTGTTTTTCTCGCTCGGCTGGATGATCGGCATTCCCTTCTGGAAAGCCTTCATGTTCTCGATCGGCATCATCGTCGCCATGGTGCCGGAAGGGCTGCTGCCGACGCTGACCCTGGCGCTGGTGCTGGCCACCCAGCGCATGGCCAAGCGCAATGTCCTGATCCGCTACCTGCCGTCGGTCGAGACGCTCGGCTCGACGACGGTGATCTGCACCGACAAGACCGGGACGCTGACGCTGAACCGCATGTTGGTCCGGCAGCTCTATCTGGGGGAGGTTTACGCTTTGCCCGCCGCGAAGCCGGGCCTCGCCGATCGCTACCGACCTTTCTTCCTGACCGCCCGGATGTGCCACGATGTGAAGGAAACGGAGCGCCAAGGAAAGCCGGTCTTGCTGGGCGACCCCATGGAAGTCGCGCTGGTGGAAATGGCGCTGCGCTTCGTCCCGGATCTTCCCGCCTATCCCCGGCTGGACGAGATCCCCTTCGACACCGAGCGCATGCGCCTGTCGGTCTTGCAGCAAATGCCCGACGGTCCTGTCCTCTACTGCAAGGGCGCGCCCGAGTCGGTGCTGCCGCTCTGCCGCTACCGGCTCGATGGCGGCGAGATTCTGCCCCTCGGCCCCGAGGCCAGGCGCAACATCGTGCAAGCGCAGGATGCGATGGCGCACCAGGGCCTGCGGGTGCTGGCCTTCGCCTACCGGAAGCTGGCGGTGGGCTATGACCGGGAGCGCCTGGAAGAAGATCTGGTTTTTGCCGGCCTGGCGGGGCTAGAAGATCCGCCCAGGCCCGAAGTGCCGGAAGCGTTGCGCAGATGCCGGGAGGCCGGGATCAAGGTCATCATGGTGACCGGCGATCATCCCCGGACCGCGGCGGCGATCGCCC
This sequence comes from Pseudomonadota bacterium, assembly GCA_021811225.1. GTDB lineage: Bacteria > Pseudomonadota > Gammaproteobacteria > Burkholderiales > Rhodocyclaceae > CAIYYX01. Next base: position 1,315 of record JAJZPJ010000272.1, on the reverse strand, counting down.
GCGAAATCGGGCTGGTGAGCTCCGCCGCTCCGACGATCATCACCGGCGAGCAGCTCGGACGGTTCTCGGCCATCCAGCTGCAGCTCGCCCTGGACGCCCCCGAGATCATCTTCGCGCGGGTCGTCGCCGACCAGAAGATGCGCATCGTCGAGGCCTTGAAGCACAAGCAGCAGATCGTCGCGGTCACCGGCGACGGCGTGAACGACGCACCGGCGCTGAAGGCTGCGCATATCGGCATCGCCATGGGCATCGCCGGCACGGACGTGGCCAAGGAGGCGGCCGACATGGTGCTGCTCGACGACAACTTCGCCAGCATCGTCAATGCCGTCGAGGAGGGCCGCGCGGTATTCGAAAATATCCGCAAATTCCTCACCTACGTCCTGGTGCACAATGTCGCCGAGTTGATTCCCTACCTGGGCTTCATGCTGTTCAATATCCCCCTGGCCTTGACGCCGATCCAGGCGCTGTCGATCGACATGGGATCCGACACGCTCGCCGCCCTCGGCCTCGGGGTCGAACGCCCCGACCCGCAGATCATGCGCCGTCCCCCGCGTCCGCAGGGGGAAAGGCTGATGAACTGGCCCCTGGCGTTGCGCGCCTATCTCTTCCTGGGTCTGATCGAGGCGGCGGCCGCCATGGCGGCCTTTTTCTCCGTGCTCGATGCCGCCGGCTGGCAGTACGGCCAGCATCTGGCAGCCCGGGATCCCGTATACCTGCAAGCCACCACCGCCTGCCTGAGTACCATCATCCTGATGCAGATCGCGAACGTGTTCTTATGCCGAAGCGCCACCCGTTCGGTCCTGTCAACCGGACTTTTCGGCAATGCGCTGATTGTTTTCGGGGTGCTGACGGAAATCGCAGCCCTCCTGTTGATCAACTACGCGCCTTGGGCAAACGCCCTGCTCGGCACGGCAGCCATCGGAGCGAGGGTCTGGGGCCTGGTCATTCCTTTCGCGGCCGGCATGTTCCTTCTGGAGGAACTGCGCAAATGGTTTGCACGCAGGCGGCTGCTCAGCCGAGTTAACGCTCGATCAGGAGATGAAGCATGTCCGACTTGAACGACCCGCGGGTGTTCTTTGCGGCGGAGCGCACGCTCCTCGCGTGGAATCGAACCTGCCTTACGCTGATGGCTTTCGGCTTCGCGGTCGAGCGCTTTGGCCTGTTTCTGCACATGATCGCTCCAGGCGGGGTCGCGCCCGGCGGCAGACCAATCCCCGAGACGGGAATGTCGTACTGGATCGGCCTGACGTTCATCCTGCTCGGCGCGGCGCTTTCGGTACTGGCCGCGCTTCAATTCAGGACTGTTCTCAAGACG
>JAJZPJ010000271.1 GCA_021811225.1 Pseudomonadota bacterium | reverse complement strand
AGCTGCGTCCCGACTACGCCACCTGCGCCAACGGCAGGATGCAGTCGCCGATCAATATCGAGGACGGCATCCGGGTCGACCAGACGCCGATCAAGTTCGACTACAAGACTTCGCTGTTCCGCATCGCAGACACCGGCCACACGATCGAGGTGGATGTCGGTCCGGGCAGCACCATCGGCGTCATGGGGCGGCAGTACGAACTCACCCACATCGACTTCCATCATCCCTCCGAGGAACGCGTCAATGGCCGCGGTTTTCCCATGGTCGCGCACTTCACCCACCGGGACGAGGACGGCCACGTGGCGGTGCTGGCGGTGCCGCTGGAATTGGGCGCCGCGAATCCGCTGATCCAGACCTTCTGGAACAACCTGCCGCTCGAGGTCGGCCAGGATCTGGCGCCTTCCACCGCCATCGACCTCACCAAGCTGCTGCCCGCGAACCGCGGCTACTACGCCTACATGGGCTCGCTGACGACGCCGCCTTGCACCGAGCAGGTGCTCTGGCTGGTGATGAAGCAGCCGGTGCAGGTGTCGCCGGAGCAGGTCGCGATCTTCTCCCGCCTCTATCCCGACAACGCCCGGCCGGTGCAGCCGACCAACAACCGCCTGATCAAGGAATCGATCGCGCCGTGACCGGGCCGCAGCCGTTCGGGTGTACCGGGCGTAGGCCGGCATTCATGCCGACATGTCGGGCGCCAACCTACGGTAAAATGCCCCTTTGCCGGATGAATATTAGTTCGTGCTAATATTGCGGACACGGGAGAAACTTGATGAACCTAGAAAAAGCGCGCTTCAACATGGTGGAACAGCAGATCCGGCCCTGGGAGGTGCTCGACCAGGATGTCCAGGATCTGCTCTACGCGGTCAAGCGCGAGGAGTTCGTGCCGCCCGCCTACCGCGCGCTGGCCTTCGCCGACAGCGAACTGCCGTTGGCGGGCGGAAAGTATCCGGGCGCGGCGATGCTCTCGCCGAAGATCGAGGCCCGCGCGCTGCAGGCGCTGCGGGTGAAGAAGTCCGACCGGGTGCTGGAGATCGGCACCGGCTCGGGCTACATGGCGGCGCTGCTGGCGGCCCACGCCGACCGGGTGTGGAGCGTCGAGATCGTCCCCGAATTGGCCGAGACGGCGCGCGAGAATCTGCGCCGCCAGGGCATCGCCAAGGTCAGCGTCGAGACCGGCGACGCGGCGCTGGGCTGGCCGGCCCAGGCGCCCTACGACGTGATCATGGTGTCGGGCAGCCTGCCGCTGTTGCCGCCCGAACTGCTGGCGCAGCTCAAGCTCGGCGGACGCCTGTTCGCCATCGTCGGCGAGCCGCCGGTGATGAGCGCGCAATTGGTGACGCGCAGCGCCGACGGCAGCTACCGCACCGAACGCCTGTTCGAGACCCAGGCGCCGCAGCTCGTCAATGCGCCGCATGCGCCGCGTTTCGTCTTCTGAGGGACCATGCAGCAAATCACGGCGCCCGAGCTGCGCGCATGGCTAGACGATCCCGCCCGCCCCAAGCCGCTGCTGCTCGATGTGCGCGAGCCATGGGAGTTCGACGTCTGCCGCATCCCCGGGGCGCAGCCGATGACCATGCGCAGCATTCCGGCGCGCTTCATGGAACTGCAGAGCGAAAACGGCAGGGAGCGGGAGATCGTGGTGATCTGCCATCACGGCGCGCGCAGCTATCAGGTGGCGATGTTTCTGGCGCACCAGGGTTTCTCGAATCTTTACAATCTTTACGGCGGCATCGCGGCCTGGGCCCAGCAGGTCGATCCCGCCATGCCGACGTATTGAGCCCCGGCACCGGGGCAGGGAGAGGCACGCCATGAGAGTGAAGCTGCTGCTGGTTCTGCTGCTGTCGATCGGGACGGCGCAGGCCACCGACCTGCTCGACGCCTACCGCGACGCGGTCGGCTACGACGCGCAATATGCCGCCGCCCGCTCGGCGCTGACCGCCGGGCGCGAGCAACTGCCCCAGGGCCGGGCCGGCCTGCTGCCGAGCATCGGCCTGTCGGCCAACACGCTGTGGAACAAGCTCGACTACCAGAGCCGGCCCGCCGCCGGCGACATCCCGGCCGACTACAACAGCAACGGCTGGTCGCTCAACCTGTCCCAGCCCCTGTTCCGCTGGCAGAACTGGACCAGCTACAAGCAGTCGGAACTGGCGGTGGCGCAGGCCGAAACGCAATTCGTCGCGGCCAAGCAGGACCTGATCCTGCGCGTCGCCCAGGCCTATTTCGACGTGCTCCTGGCGCAGGAGACGCTGGCCACCGCCCGCGCCCAGAAGGCGGCGATTGCCGAACAGCTGGCCCAGGCCAAGCGCAACTTCGAGGTCGGCACCGCCACCATCACCGACACCAACGAGGCGCAGGCGCGTTCCGACCTGACCACGGCGCAGGAGATCGCCGCCGCCAACGATCTCCGGGTCAAGCGCAACGCGCTGGAGATGCTGATCGGCAAGGAGCCGCAGGCGCTGCAGCCGCTGAAGCCCGGCGTCGAGATCGCCCCGCCGCAGCCCGACGACATCGCCAAGTGGGCCGCCTCGGCCGAGCAGGGCAATCTGGCGGTGCAAGCCTCGAAGGCGGCGCTGGAGATCGCCGACCGCGAGGTGGAGCGGCAGCGCGCCGGCCATTATCCGACGCTCGATCTGGTCGCCAGCCGGGGCCGCGCTTCGCAGTCGGGCACCCTGGCATTCGGCCAGCTGATGCACGGCAGCAACATCGACTCGACCGTCGTCGGCCTGCAGCTGGCGATCCCGGTGTTCGCCGGCGGCGCCATCAGTTCCCGCGACCGCCAGGCCGTCGCCCTGCGCGACAAGGCCCGCTTCGACCTCGAGAACGCCCGCCGCCAGGCCGCGCTCTCGGCCCGCCAGGCCTATCTCGGCGTCACCTCGGGGCTGGCGCAGGTCAAGGCGCTGGAGCAGGGACTGGTCTCCTCGCAGACGGCGCTGGCCTCCAACCAGCTCGGCTACGAGGTCGGCGTGCGCATCAACATCGACGTGCTGAACGCGCAGCAGCAGGTCTTCTCGACCCGCCGCGATCTGGCCAAGGCGCGCCTGGACACGCTCACCGCCGAGCTGCAGCTCAAGGCCGCGGTCGGCGCCCTGTCCGAAGCCGACCTCGCCGCGATCAACGGCCTGCTGCAATAA
>JAJZPJ010000270.1 GCA_021811225.1 Pseudomonadota bacterium | reverse complement strand
TGCGGCTGCGCCGCGTCTATGTCTTCGAGTACAGCGAGACCGGTCGCGAGCGCAGGCGGGGCAATGTCGTCATGCTCGGCCGGACGATCGTGACCCTCTATCTCGGGCCGCGCCTGGTGGCGATCGGCCCGCCGGATTAAACGGCGGCTTCGACCCGGTTGCGTCCGGCCTGTTTGGCGCGATAGAGCGCCTGGTCGGCGCGAATCAGCGCCGCATCGGCGCTGACGTCCGCCGCGCTCATGGCGGCAATGCCGATGCTCACCGTCACCGGCACCGGCCGGCCGCCCTGCATAAGCGGCGTCTGTTCCACCTTCAGGCGCAGGCGCTCGGCGAAGCTCAGCGCCGCGTCCGTATCGGCGCCGGCCAGGATGATGGCGAATTCCTCGCCGCCGATGCGGCCGACCGAATCGATCTTGCGCAGCCCGTCGCCGATCAGCGTAGCGAAATGCTGCAGCACCGCGTCGCCGGTGGCGTGGCCGTGCCGGTCGTTGATCAGCTTGAAGTGGTCGAGGTCGAGCATCAGCACCGCCGCGCGCAAGGCGTCGTGCCTCTGCACCCGCGCCAACTCCTCCTCCAGCTGGCCGATGAAATGTCGCCGGTTGGGCAGCCCGGTGAGGGAGTCGGTGCTGGCCAGTTGCCGCAACTCGTCTTCGGCGCACTTGCGCTTGGTGATGTCGCGCGCGACCGCCAGCAGGCGTCCGGTGCCGCCGATGGTCGATGAGCGCAGGGAGAGCTCCACCCAGAACTTCTCGCCGTTCTTCTTCCGGGCCAGCCACTCGACCGTCAGCGGTCCCTCGCTCAGCGCGCGCCGGACGATCTCTTTGGCTTCGGCCTGGCCGTAAGGCGGTTCGTTGGCGCTCAGGTCGCCGATGTTGCCCGCGAGCACCTCGTCCTTCGAGTCGAATCCGTACATCGCCAGCATCGGTTCATTGACGTCGATGATCGCCGCGCTGTCCGGATCCTGGATGAAAATCGCCTCGCTGGTGGCGTTGAATATTTCCCGGTAATTGCGCTCCCGCTCCTGCAGATCCTCGTTCTTGGCGGCGATGGCCGCGAGGTAATGGCGCAGCACCGAGGCGAGCAGCAGGGCGGTCACGAGGACGAAAGCCCAGCCCTTGATGATGGCGAGACGGACGATTTGCGCCGGGTCGGCGCTGATCATGCCGAGCAGTTCGTCCGACAGGGCGATCCACAGCGTCGCCAGAACCGCATAGACCAGCACGATCCGCCAGATCGTCTTGGCGAGGGCGGGGTCCGGCAGCTTGGGGGCTGGGATACTCATGTACGTCGAGCTCGCTGGAAACGGGGAACGACGCCATCATAATGACATGAAAGGCCTTGCCGGTGCGATTTTCGGCCGATCGAACGACATGGGGCGGCGACCGGCGCCGGGCCGCCGACGCGGGTAAAATGGCGGTTTTTACGGTCGGCCGCTCATGTCCATCCAATGGTTTCCCGGTCACATGACCCTGGCGCGCAAGAAGGCGGCCGAGACCATGGCGGCCACCGACCTGGTGATCGAAGTGCTCGACGCCCGCCTGCCCGAGGCCAGCCGCAACCCGATGATCGAGGAGCTGCGCGTCCATCGCCAGCGTCCCTGCCTGAAGATCCTCAACAAGGCCGACCTCGCCGATCCGCACGCGACCCGCGCCTGGCTGGCTTTCTACAATGCCCAGAAGGGCGTCAAGGCGGTGGCGCTGTCGTGCAAGAAGCCCAGCGAGGTCGCCAAGATCCCCGATCTGTGCCGGGCCATCGCCCCGCATCGCGGCAGCCACCTGAAGCCCTTGCGGATGATGATCATGGGCATCCCCAACGTCGGCAAGTCCACGCTGATCAACGCGCTGGTCAAGCGCCGGGTGGCCAAGGTCGGCGACGAGCCGGCGGTGACCAAGAGCCAGCAGCGCCTGGATCTCGACGCGACCATGAGCCTGGTCGACACCCCGGGCATGCTCTGGCCGAAGATCGAGCATCCCACGGACGGCCTGATGCTGGCCGCGAGCCACGCGGTGGGCAGGAACGCGATCATCGACGAGGAGGTCGCCGCCTTTCTCGCCGGACTCCTGCTCGAACGCTATCCGGCCTTGCTGGAGAAGCGTTACGGCTTTTCCGTCGCGGGTCTCGACGGCGTCGGCGTCGTCGAGGCGGTGGCGAGGCGACGCGGTTTTCTCGTGAAGGGCGGCGCTGCGGATCTGGAGAAGGCCGCGATCACGCTGCTGCAGGACTACCGCGACGGCATCCTGGGCCGGATCAGCCTGGAGACGCCCCAGACACGCGCCGCCATGCTGGCGGCGAAAAAATCTGCCGCCGATTAGGGCAGACAGAAGCGCCGTTCGAGTTCGGACAGGCCCAGCGCCGCGAGCAATTCGCTCAGGCGCTCGCCCGGCCGCCGGCGCGGCAGGTCCTGGTCTTGAGCGATGATCAGCTCGTTCTTCAGCGAGTGCTCCCAGCCCACCAGCTCGGTGACGCTGACCTGGTAGCCGTGCGCTTCGAGCTGCAGGCAGCGCAGCACGTTGGTGAGCTGGCTGCCGAACTCCCTTGTGTGCAGCGGATGGCGCCACAGTTCCGAGAGCGCGCCGGCCGGGAGCGCGGCGGCCTTGTTGCGTCTGAGCACCGCCGCCACCTCGGCCTGGCAGCAGGGCACCAGCACGATGAAGCGCGCCCGCTTCTTCAGCGCGAATAAAATCGCGTCGTCGGTGGCGGTGTCGCAGGCGTGCAGCGCCGTGACCATGTCCACCTCATCTGGCAGTTCCTCGGCAACGATGGCCTCGGCCACCGACAGATGATGGAAGCGCATGCCCGGGAAACCCAGGCGTTGGGCCAGCGCGCGGGATTTCGTCACCAGTTCCGCGCGGCTCTCGATGCCATGGACCCGGGCGGCATCGTTCTTCGCCTTGAAGCACAGGTCGTAGAGGATGAAGCCCAGGTAGGACTTGCCGGCGCCGTGGTCGACCAGGCGGATGTCGGGATGCCCGATCTCGCCGAGCAAGGGCTCGATGAACTGGACCAGGTGATAGACCTGCTTCAGCTTGCGCCGGCTGTCCTGGTTCATCCGGCCCTCGCGGGTGAGGATGTGCAGTTCCTTCAACAGCTCGACCGACTGGCCGGGCCTGATCTCGTGCGCCTCCTGGGCCGGCTCGCGCT
>JAJZPJ010000269.1 GCA_021811225.1 Pseudomonadota bacterium | reverse complement strand
CCGAGGAAGGCCTCCTTGCCGTGCTCGCGGACGTACTCGTCGGGGTCCTGGTCGCCGGGCATCTGGAGAATCTCGACGCTCTTGTTGTCCGCCAGGTGTTCGAGGCTGGCCTCCATGGCGCGCCAGGCCGCCTTGTCGCCGGCGCTGTCGCGGTCGAAGCAGAACACGACGCGATCGGTCATCCTGAACAGCTTCTGCAAATGCATGCCGGTCGTGGCGGTCCCCAGCGAGGCCACGACATTCTCGACGCCCAGCTGGGCGAGTCCGACGACGTCCATGTAGCCTTCCACGACGATGGCGGTATCGCTGTCGCGGATGGCGTTGCGCGCCTGGGGCAGGCCGTAGAGTTCGCGCCCCTTCTCGAACAGCGGCGTCTCCGGCGAATTGAGATACTTGGGCTCGCCCTGGTCGAGAATGCGGCCGCCGAAGCCGATGACGTTGCCGCGCTGGTCGAGGATGGGGAACATGATGCGGTCACGGAAGCGGTCGTAGCGGCGTCCCTGCTCGTTGTCCACCACCAGGCCGCACTCGGCCAATTCCGCGGCCCGATAGTCGGAGAAAATCTGTTCCAGATTCTGCCAGCCCTCGGGCGCGTAACCCAGGCCGAAGCGTGCCGCGATCTCGCCGGAGAGGCCGCGCCGCTTGAGGTAATCGATCGCCCTGGGGCTGGCCTTCAACTGCTCCCGGTAGAATTTCGCCGCGCGCGCCATGAACTCGGTCAGCGGCGCTCTCTTCGCCGCCTCCCGCCGCCGCGCTTCGATTTGCTGCGGCACCTTCAGCCCGACGCTGTCGGCCAGTTCCTCGACCGCATCGACGAAGCCCAGCCCGGAATACTGCATGACGAAGCCGATCGCGCTGCCATGCACGCCGCACCCGAAGCAGTGATAAAACTGCTTGGCCGGGCTGACGGTGAAGGACGGCGTCTTCTCGGAGTGGAAGGGGCAGCAGGCGCTGTAATTGGCGCCGGTCTTCTTCAGGGGAACCCGGCGTTCCACCACATCGACGATGTCGACGCGGGAGAGCAGCTCCTGGATGAACGAGTCCGGAATCAAGAAGGTCCTTCCTCCCAGCCCCTTCCAGCGGAAGGGGATTACGCCGACAGTTTAGCCTTGATCAGCGCCGAGACCTGGCCCATGTCGGCGCGACCGGCGATCTTGGGCTTGACGATGGCCATGACCTTGCCCATCTCCGGCATGCCCTTGGCGCCGGATTCGCTCACGGCCGCGGCGACGAGCGCCTCGACCTCGGCGGCGGACAAGGCCTGGGGCAGGTAGGCGCTCAACACCTCGAGCTCGAAGCTCTCGGCGTCCACCAGGTCCTGGCGGTGGGCTGCCTGGAACTGGGAAATGGAGTCGCGCCGCTGCTTGATCATCTTTTCGATGACCGCGATGATCGCGGCGTCGTCCTGCTCGACGCGGGTATCGACTTCCTTCTGCTTGATCGCCGCCAGCAGCAGGCGGATCGCGCCCAGCCGCGCCGTGTCGCGGGCGCGCATGGCGGTTTTCATGTCTTCGGTGATGCGGATTTTCAGGTTCATGTTGGCCACTCCGGTTCATTCAATCGAAAGCCGCCGCCGGATGATCGGAAAGCACAAAGCCTCGGACCGCTGTCGTCCGAGGCTTTGCACGCGGGACACCTGAATCGCCGCCGGTCGCGGCGCTTCAAAATCAATACATCTTGGGCGGCAGCATCTGGCTGTGGATGCGCTTGTGATGGCGCTTCACGGCGGCGGCCAGCTTGCGCTTGCGCTCGGACGTGGGCTTTTCGTAGAACTCGCGCGAGCGCAGCTCGGTGAGGATGCCCGTCTTCTCGATGGTGCGCTTGAAGCGGCGAATCGCGACTTCGAACGGCTCGTTTTCCTTGAGGCGAATACCCGGCATGCTGTAATTCCTGGTGGGGACGGAAAGCCGCGCATTTTACCCGCCTTTTCCCGGTAATCCAAGAGAAATATTGCCCGCCGCTGCTCCGCCGCCGCCCCGGTTAGAATGCCGGCCATGCTCGTCCTCGGCATCGAATCCTCCTGCGACGAAACCGGCGTCGCTCTCTACGACAGCGGCCGCGGCTTGCTCGCCGACGCCGTGCATACCCAGGTCGAGATGCACGAAGCCTACGGCGGCGTGGTGCCGGAACTCGCTTCGCGCGACCACATCCGCCGCCTGGCCCCCCTGCTGCGCCGGGTGCTGGCCGAGGCGGATCGCCGCCTGGAGGACATCGATGCGATCGCCTATACCGCCGGTCCAGGACTGGCCGGCGCCCTGCTGGTGGGCGCCAGCTTCGCCGCCGCGCTGGGCTTCTCCAGGGGTATCCCGGTGCTGCCGGTGCATCACCTGGAGGGCCATCTGCTCTCGCCGCTGCTCTCGGACGAGCCGCCGCAATTCCCCTTCGTCGCCCTGCTGGTCTCGGGCGGGCACACGCAGTTGATGCGCGTGGCCTCGGTCGGTCATTATGAATTGCTCGGCGAATCGCTGGACGACGCCGCCGGCGAGGCCTTCGACAAGACCGCCAAGCTGCTCGGCCTGGGCTATCCGGGCGGGCCGGCGCTGGCCAAGCTCGCCGAGGACGGACGGCCCGGCCGCTTCAAGCTGCCCCGGCCGATGCTGCGCAGCCCCGATCTCGATTTCAGTTTTTCCGGCCTCAAGACCGCGGTGCTGACCGCGGTTCGCGAGCGCCCGCTGACGGCGGAAGACCGCGCCGACCTGGCCCATGAATTCCAGGAAGCGGTGACCGAGGTGCTGGCGGCCAAGGCGCTCGCGGCGCTGGCCGCCTGCCGTCTGGACCGTCTGGTGGTCGCCGGCGGAGTCGGCGCCAACCGCCGCCTGAGGGAGCGCCTCGACCGGCGGGCGGCGCGCGCGGGCGTTCGGGTGTTCTACCCGGAGCTGGCGCTATGCACCGACAACGGCGCGATGATCGCCTTCTGCGGCGCGCAACGTCTGCTGGCCGGCGCCCAGACCCGCAGCGACGGCGTCTTCGCCGTGCGCCCGCGCTGGCCGCTGCAGGAGATCACCGGCGGGGATTGAGCCGGGGCGCCGCCCCGAGCCTGGCGCAGCGTGAGACTTGGAGTCCCGCAGGGACGAACGACCGTCACCCCCGCCCTCGGGGCGGGGGCTGGGGGGTGGGCCGTTTTACCCCCGCCCGATCCTGCCTT
>JAJZPJ010000268.1 GCA_021811225.1 Pseudomonadota bacterium | reverse complement strand
CCTCAGTTTCCCGCCACCGTCATGCGCTCGACGAGTATCGAGCCCACCTGCTTGGAACCGCGCACCAGGACGTCGGAGCCGACCGCGACGATGCCGGCGAGCATCTCCTTCAGGTTGCCGGCGATGGTGATCTCCTGCACCGGATAGCGGATCTCGCCGCCCTCCACCCAGTAGCCGGCGGCGCCGCGCGAGTAATCGCCGGTGACGTAATTGACTCCCTGGCCGAGCAGCTCGGTGACCAGAAGGCCGGTGCCCATCTCGCGCAGCAGGCCCCGGAAGTCCAGATGCCCGGACTTGACGATCAGATTGTGGCAGCCGCCGGCGTTGCCGGTGGTCTGCATCCCGAGCTTGCGCGCCGAGTAGGTCGACAGGAAGTAGCCCTTGAGCACGCCGTCTGCCACCACCTCGCGGTCGTGCGTGGCGACGCCGTCGTCGTCGAACGGGCTGCTGGCCAGAGCGCCCTGCAGGTGCGGCCGCTCGCTGATCTGCACCTGGGAGGGGAAGATGGCCTTGCCCAGGCTGTCTTGCAGGAAGGAGGACTTGCGGTAGAGCGCGCCGCCGCTGGCGGCGTGCACGAAATTGCCGATCAACGCAGCCGCCAGCGGCGCCTCGAACAGCACCGGCACCGCGCGGGTCGACAGGCGCCGGGCGGACAGGCGCGACAGCGCCCGCCTAGCGGCGTAGTCGCCGACCGCCTCGGGCGAGGCCAGCCGGCCCGGATCGCGCCCGGTGGTATACCAGTCGTCGCGCTGCATCGCCTCGTTCTCTCCGGCGATCACCGAGCAGGAAATGTAATGGCGGGAAGTCGGGAATCCGCCCATGAAGCCCAGGCTATTGGCCGAGACGAATTGCGACTGCTGCACCGAGACGCTGGCGCCCTCCGAATTGTTCACCAGCGGACTGACGGCGAAGGCGGCCTGCTCGCAGCGCCGGGCGATGGCGATCGCCTCCTCCACCGGCAGCGCCCAGGGGTGATAGAGGTCCAGATCGAGGCTATCCCTGGCCAGCAGGGCCTCGTCGGGCAGGCCGGCGCAGGGGTCGGGCGCGGTGTACCGGGCGATCGCCAGCGCCGCCTCGACGGTGGCGCGCAGCGCCTGCCGGGAAAAGTCCGAGGTGCTGGCGTGACCGCGCCGTTGGCCGAGATAGACGGTGACGCCGATGCCCTTGTCGCGGTTGTACTCGATGGTCTCGACCTCGTCCTTGCGCACCGTGACCGACTGGCCGAAGGCTTCCGAGACGTCGGTCTCGCACGCCGAGGCGCCCAGTTGGCGGGCGTGATCGAGCACGTCGGCGGCGAGTTGGCGCAGCGTTTCCGGGGCATAACTGAATTCGGGTGCAGACATGGGGGAAGGGTCCGGGGCAAAGATATAATGATACCCGTGGATACCCCAGATACCCTGCCGGAAGCACCCGAGCCGCCGAGCAAATCGCAGAAGAAGCGCGACATGAGCGCATTGCAGGATCTCGGCCAGGCGCTGCTCGAACTGCCGGCCGAGCGCCTGGCGAAAATCGACATGCCCGAGGCGCTGAGGATCGCGCTCGCCGATGCCCGCCGCTTCACCAAGCACGAGGCCCGACGCCGGCAGCTGCAGTACATCGGCCGCCTGATGCGCGCGATCGACCCGGCGCCCTTCCAGGCGGCGGTCGATGCCGCCGAAGGCCGCTCGGCGGTCGAAAACGCCCGCTTCCATCGCCTCGAGCGGCTGCGTTCGGCTCTGCTGGACGACGAAGCGGCGGCGCTCAATGAGATCGCCGCGGCGCACCCCGGAGCCGACCTGCAGCAGTTGCGCCAGTTGCGCCGCAACGCGCTGAAGGAGCGGGAACTGGCCAAGCCGCCGCGCGCCTACCGGGAAATCTTCCGGGTGCTGCGCGAGCTCGAGGAAGCCGATCCGGAAACGGAGGATTCCTGACATGCCGGACGAACTGCTGATCGGCCTGGTGTCGATCTCCGACCGCGCCTCGAGCGGCGTCTATCAGGACCAGGGCATCCCGGCATTGGAGGAGTGGTTCTCCAAAGCGCTCGCCTCGCCCTGGCGCATGGAGACGCGGCTGATTCCCGACGAGCGGGCGCTGATCGAGGCGACCCTGATCGAGCTGTGCGACCAGGTCGGCTGCCATCTGGTGCTCACCACCGGCGGCACCGGCCCCTCGCCCCGCGACGTCACGCCTGAAGCGACTCTCGCGGTTGCTCACAAGCCGATGCCGGGGTTCGGCGAGGAAATGCGCCGGATCAGCCTGCACTTCGTGCCCACCGCCATCCTCTCGCGCCAGGTCGGCGCGATCCGCGGCAAGGCGCTGATCCTGAACCTGCCGGGCCAGCCCAAGTCGATCAGGGAGACCCTGGAGGGGGTGAAGGACGCGGAGGGAAAATCGCTCGTGACCGGCATCTTCGCCGCCGTCCCCTACTGTCTCGACCTGATCGGCGGCCCCTACGTCGAGACCCACGAGGCGGTGGTCAAGGCCTTCCGCCCCAAGTCGGCGCAACGCCCGAAGTAGCCGATGCAAGCCTACCTCGACCTGATGCGCCACGTGCTCGAACGCGGCCACGCCAAGAGCGACCGCACCGGCACCGGCACGCGCTCGGTGTTCGGCTGGCAGATGCGCTTCGATCTGGCCGCCGGCTTTCCGCTGCTCACCACCAAGAAGCTGCACACCAAGTCGATCATCCACGAACTGTTGTGGTTCCTGAAGGGCGACACCAACATCCGCTACCTGAAGGACAACGGCGTCTCGATCTGGGACGACTGGGCCGACGCCGATGGCGAACTGGGGCCGGTCTATGGCAAGCAGTGGCGGCGCTGGGAGACCGCCGACGGCCGCGAGATCGACCAGATCGCGCTCCTGGTCGATGGCCTGAAGCGCAATCCGGATTCGCGCCGGCACATGGTCTCGGCCTGGAATCCGGGCGAGGTGGACCGGATGAAGCTGCCGCCCTGCCACGCCCTGTTCCAGTTCTACGTGGCAGATGGCCGGCTGTCCTGCCAGCTCTACCAGCGCAGCGCCGACATCTTCCTCGGCGTGCCCTTCAACATCGCTTCCTACGCGCTCCTGACGTTGATGCTGGCGCAGGTCTGCGGCTACCAGCCGGGCGACTTCGTCCATACCCTGGGCGACGCCCACCTGTACACCAACCACCTGGAGCAGGCGAAGCTGCAGC
>JAJZPJ010000267.1 GCA_021811225.1 Pseudomonadota bacterium | reverse complement strand
TTGCAAAAGACGTTGCTGGTAAAGTGCAGGAAGGAGCCGGAAAGCTGGTCGGCAACAAGGAGCAGCAGGTCAAGGGCCTCGGCAAGCAAATCGCCGGTACCGCCCAGAAGAGCTATGGGGATGCGAAGGAAATCGTCAAGGATGCGAACAAGCATTCCTGAAGCGTCATGCGCTAGCCGATTGCCTCCGTGCGAGGCAGTTGGCGGGGCGCGCCGTGCAGACGGCTACGCAAAAATTCGCGGCGGGCGAAACTGCCGGCTCGCGTTGCTGTCTCAAATTTCGCTCGCAGCGCGAATGGCGCTGTTGCCCACAAGAAAGAAAACCCCGATGACTCCCGAGCCTTCGATTCCGATCGCCGCCCTGGACGAGCAGTGCGTCAACGCCCTGCGCTTCCTTGCGGTCGACGCCGTGCAACAGGCCGACAGCGGCCATCCGGGCCTGCCGCTGGGCGCCGCGGCGATGGCCTACGTGCTGTGGACGCGCTTCCTCAAGCACCATCCGGCCCAGCCCGACTGGTTCGATCGCGACCGCTTCGTGCTCTCCGCCGGGCACGGCTCGGCGCTGCTCTACGGCCTGCTCCACTTGAGCGGCTACGCCCTGCCGCTGGCGCAGATCAAGGCTTTCCGCCAATGGGGCAGCATCACCCCGGGGCACCCGGAGCGCGGCCTGACGCCGGGCGTCGAGATCACCACCGGGCCGCTGGGCCAGGGCGTCGCCAACGGCGTCGGCATGGCGATGGCGGAGGCGCACCTGGCGGCGCGCTACAACCGTCCGGGCTTCGAGATCGTCGATCACCATACCTACGGCATCGTCGGCGACGGCGACCTGATGGAGGGCGTCGCCTCCGAGGCGGCCTCGCTCGCCGGCCACTTGCGGCTCGGCAAGCTGATCTATCTCTACGACGACAACCGCGTCACGCTCTCCGCCGGCACCGCCATCAGCTTCACCGAGGATCGCGCGCGCCGCTTCGAGGCCTACGGCTGGCATACCGAAATCATCGCCGACGGCAACGACCTGGCGGCGATCGGGCGGGCGCTGGAGAATGCCCGCGCCCAGACCCGGCGACCGTCGCTGATCCTGCTGCGCACCCACATCGGCTACGGCTCGCCGCACAAGCAGGACTCCTTCGAGGCGCACGGCTCGCCGCTGGGCGTCGAGGAAGTGCGCCTGACCAAGGAGCGGCTGGGCTGGCCGACGGAACCGCCGTTCTACCTGCCCGAACCGGTGCGCGCGCATTTTCTCCAGGCGCTGGCGCGCGGCGAGCGGGCCGAGGCGGCGTGGCAGGAAAAATTTTCCGCCTATGCGCGCGCGCATCCCGAGCTGGCCATGGAACTGCAGCAACGCCTGCGCGGCGAATTGCCGGCCGGCTGGGATGCCGATATCCCGCGCTTCCCGGCCAACGCCAAGGGCATCGCCAGCCGCGTCGCCTCGGGCCGGATCATGAATGCCATCGCGCCGCGCCTGCCGGCGCTGCTCGGCGGCTCCGCCGATCTCGATCCATCGACCCACACCGCGTTGAAGGGCCTGGGCGACTTCGAGCCGCCCGAGCCGGACAACGCGGCTGGCGACCGACAGGGTTCGGACGGCGGCGGCTGGTCCTACGCCGGCCGCAACCTGCACTTCGGCGTGCGCGAGCACGCCATGGGCGCCATCGTGAACGGCCTGGCGGCGCACGGGGCGATCGTGCCCTTCTGTTCGACCTTCCTGGTCTTTGCCGACTACCTGCGGCCGGCGATCCGCCTCGCGGCATTGATGGGCCTGCCGGCGATCTACGTGTTCACCCACGACAGCATCGCCGTGGGCGAGGACGGCGCCACCCATCAGCCGGTCGAACAGTTGGCCAGCCTGCGCGCGATTCCGCACCTGATCGTGATCCGCCCGGGCGACGCCAACGAGACCGCCGCCGCCTGGCGGCTCGCCCTGACGACGCGCGACCGGCCGGTGGCGCTGGTGCTCACGCGCCAGAACCTGCCGACGCTGGACCGCGCACAATTCGCCGCCGCCGACGGCTTGAGCCGCGGCGCCTACATCCTCGCCGATGCGCCCGGCCCCGATCTGATCCTGATCGCCACGGGCTCCGAAGTCGCGCTGATCGTCGCGGCGCGGGAGAAGCTGCTGGCGCAGGGGCTGCAGGTGCGCATCGTGTCGATGCCGAGCTGGGAGCTGTTCGAGGCCCAGCCGCAGGCCTACCGGGAGGCGGTGCTGCCGCCGGCGATCGTCGCCCGGCTGGCGGTCGAGGCCGGGGTGGCGCAGGGCTGGCATCGCTACGTCGGCAGCCACGGCGACGTGCTCGCGGTCGATCGCTTCGGCGCATCGGCGCCCGGCGAGACCGTGATGCGCGAGTACGGCTTCAGCGAAGACATGGTCTGCCGGCGGGCGCTCGCCCTGCTGGCGACACCCCCCGTTACCGGTTAGGAAAGGAATCGAGATGCAGCTCGGCATGATCGGCTTGGGACGCATGGGGGCGAGCCTGGTGCGGCGCCTGGTCAAGGACGGCCATGAGTGCGTGGTCTTCGACGCCAACCCGCAGGCGGTCAAGGGAATCGCGGGCCACGGCATTTTCGGCGCCGACTCGCTCGCCGATTTTCTCGGCCAGCTCGCCAAACCGCGCGCGGTCTGGCTGATGGTGCCCGCCGGCGTCGTGGCCGAGACGGTCGAGGAACTGGCCGCGCGCATGGATGCCGGCGACATCATCATCGACGGCGGCAACAGTTACTACCGCGACGACGTGGCGCGCGCCAAGGCGCTCCATGAGCGCGGCATCCACTACGTCGATTGCGGCACCAGCGGCGGCGTCTTCGGCCTGGAGCGCGGCTTCTGCCTGATGATCGGCGGCGAGGAGGCGATCGTCGGACACCTGGAGCCGATTTTCAAGAGCATCGCGCCGGGAGTGGCGGCGGCGCCGCGCACGCCGGGCAAGCAGGGCACTCCCGGCCCCGCCGAGCAGGGCTATCTGCATTGCGGCGCCAGCGGCGCCGGCCACTTCGTCAAGATGGTGCATAACGGCATCGAGTACGGCCTGATGGCGGCCTACGCCGAGGGCCTGAACATCCTGAAGAACGCCGACGCCGGCAAGCGCGCGCGCGCCGCGGATGCGGAGACGGCGCCGCTCATGGACGCCGAGTATTACCGCTACGACCTGGATCTGGCGCAGATCGCCGAGCTCTG
>JAJZPJ010000033.1 GCA_021811225.1 Pseudomonadota bacterium | reverse complement strand
ATCCGGGCGGGACGCCCACCACCTTCACCGTCGATAACGCCTGGGGACTGACGCCGCAGATCGGCGCCACCTATGCCTTCAACGGCAAATGGTTCGCCGACGCCATGATCAGCAAGACCTATCTGCACACCACCGTGCACCTATCGACCGGGCAAAGCGCCGACGCGCCGCTGAATCCGGTGTCGACCTCGGTCTCGCTAGGCTATCGCTTCTGAGTCGGCGCCGCTGACACGGCGCTTCCGATCCGGTCACTGCAGCGGCAGCGCCCGTTCCCGCCGAGGGGATTGCTCCTGCCCCTCGAACAGACCCAGGCGCTGTCCCTGGGAGATCGCATGCTTGCGGCCGGAGACGTTGAGCTTGCCGTAGATGTTCTTCAGGTGCCATTTGACGGTCTCCAGGCTGATCCCCAGCGTTCGGGCGATCTGCTTGTTCACCGCGCCGGAGCGGAGCAGCAGCAGAATGTCCGTCTCCTTCCGGGTCAGCATCCGGCCCTCGCCGGCGGATCCCGACGGCACCTGTATCGGCTGGGGAAACGGCCGCAAGGCAAGCACATCGCGCCAATCCAGTCCGTCAACGCCAACGCACAGCCGGCGCAAAGCGGGCGCGGCATGCTGGACCAGGGTCTGGGTGCTGAAAGAAATACTGACGCTGCCCTCCTCCCTGGCGACGCCCAGCAGCCTGCCCGCGACCGCCGAGAACAAGGCAATCTCGTTGGCCTCCTTCTGTCGGCCCATTCGGGCCGCGATGGCGCCGGCACGCTGGAAGCAAGCCAAAGCGTCCGCATAACGCTCGCAGGCGAAATGGTAAAAGGCGTGCCCGAGTTCGACATGGAGCTGATCGAAGCTCACCAGGTAGTCGGGGTCATCGCCGTCCATGCGCAGCGGCAATGACTCCAGTTCGGCGTGGGCGCGGCACGCGCCGGCGACGTCCTGCTGCAGCGCGCGAAACCTGATCTCCTCGTAGCAGGCGCGCAGAATCAGCCTGGGCATGCGCAGATTGGTGCCGTTGTCCCTCAGTGCCCACAGGTAGCGAACGCCCTGCTCGGGCCGGCCCGACGCGATCTCGCTGAAGTAGAGGGAAAGATAGGCGACGATAAGAGGTTCGGCCATGCCGAACTTCTCCAGCGCATCCAGACGATCGGCGAGCACCGACTTGGCCTGCTCCGTCTTGCCCTGTTCGAGCAGGGCAAAGGCCAGGTGCCCGGCCAGGAGCACCGCCATGTTGTTGCGCCGGCCCCATTTTTCTTCGGCCTTTTGCAGGTGCGCGTTGAGATGCGCCTCCGCATCCGCGTAGCGGCCCTCCCTCAGGTAGGAACAGCCGATCACCCACTCCATCAGATTCGACAGAAAGGCCGATACCCGCTTGCCCGATGACTGCTTGGCCAGAAAAAGGATCTGCCGTGTTTCCGCGGGCCGGCCCCGATCGAGCATGGCCATCGCGCGCAGCAGCGACAGAACCTGCATCTGGAAGCCGGTGCCGATCGCTGCGACCCCGTCCAGGGAGCTCAGGATCGCGAAACTGCCGGCACGGTCGTCGGCCATTTGCGCAATCGCGGCATCGAGCAGCTGCGCCTCGATGCGCTCGGTCTCGGTGGCGTCCGGATGCCCGGCGATCAGTTCGGACAGTTCCCTGGCCCGCACCAGATCGCGGCACAGGACGTGGGTCCAGGCGGCGGCGATCCTGAGCGCGGGCCGGGCCATGATGTCTGCCGGCGCGAGACCGGCAACGCAATCCATCGCCTTGGCGATGCGCCCCTGAGCGACCAGTTCGAACAGGCAATTCTCGGCAAAGCGGCCGGCGAGATCCGGCCGGTTCGCGGCGAAGGCGTGATCGACCGCTTCCTCGAACAGACCCTGGTCCGCATACCAGTTTGCCACTGAGAGGGAGAAGGCATGCCGCTCTTCGGCCGGCAATGCCTGGTAGCGCTTGTGCAAATGCTGCCTGACCAGGAGATGCAGGCTCAGCCAGTCGGCGCCGTCGGCCTTGGTGAGCAGGGACGATGTCTGGTACAGCGTCTCCAGCCGATCGAAGGCGTGCGGATCGGGAAAGACGCTCTTCACCAGCGCGGGGCGGATGACATCGAACACCGACAAGCGGCAGAGCAAGGCCAGGTCGTAGTCGGACAGGCTGGCGCTCAAGGATTCCAGGAGATGCAGCGCGATGTCGTCGCTGCCGATCGACAGCCGGCTCAGCAATTCGCCGCGGTTGGGGGAGGCCGCGATGGCGACCAGAGCGATGTCCAGACCCAGCGGCCAGCCCTCCGACAGCGCGTGTATCCTCACCGCCTCCTCGCGCTCCACCCTCATGTCCGGCCGGGAGCGGAATATCGCCAGCGTCTCCTGCTCGGAAAAGCGCAGATCGTCTTCGCCGACCAGGGCGAAGTCGCCGCGCTTCAACAGGCTCGATGAAATCGATTTGAAATAGTTGCGCGAGCCGAGCAGCAATCTCAGGTTGGGCGGCGCGTTCTGGATCAGGTAGGGGATGGACGTCGCCAGGGTCTCCCGGGGCAGGGCGTGCAGATCGTCCAGTATCAGCGCAATCGGCCCGGGCGAGTCGATGATCGCGCCGATCAGCAGGGTCAGCGCCTCGATGCCGTCGCTGCAATCGCAGAGGCCCTCCGGGACGATCTTCTCTCCCCGTCCGCCATCGGCATCGAGGCAATGGTTCAAGCCGTGGGCGAAGCTCAATGGGTCGTCGCCCTGGTCCAGGGCCAGCCAGCCGGCGCGCTCCTGCCTGCTCAGGCATTCCGCCCGCCACTGGGACAACAACGAAGTTTTGCCGAAGCCCCCGCCGGCGCGGATCATGACGACCTGGCAATCCGAATAGGGCGCACTGGTCAGCGACAGCCGTTCGCGCTGCAGGAAGTTCCTGCGCATGCCCGGCGGCGTCGTCTTGATACGAAACTTCGGGTCCACTGCGCTCATGCCCCCTTGTCCTGGTGGCCGCGATTATCTCACGTCGGGGGGGGAAGTCCCCACCCTAAGCCGGCGCGACCGGGTAGAACCTTTGGTGTATATTTTCCGGGTTTTGTTTGATGCGAGGATGGTCGATGGTATTGCGCAAGGGCGGCTGGCGGGAATGGATTGCAGCCGGCGCCACCATCTCTGTCCTATTCATCGCCGTGACCGCGGGGCAGACGGCTTGGGCCGGGCCAAACACGGCCACCAGCCCGGCCGACCCGCACAAGGTCATCCACGCCGCATTCGTCGCCGCCGACGACGGCTTCGACATCGCCCGCACCTACAACGCCTACTCGATCTGGGTCGCCGAGTCGATCTTCGAGCCCCTGCTCACCTACGACTATCTCGCCCGCCCGGCCGAGCTCGTACCCCTGACCGCGACCGCCATGCCGGAAGTGGAGGACGGCGGCAAGACCTACATCTTCCACGTCAAGAAGGGGATTTACTTCACCCCCGACCCGGCCTTCAAGGGACAGCGCCGCGAGCTGACGGCGCAGGACTACGTCTACACCTTCGAGCGGCTGCTCGATCCGGCGATCCATTCGCCCTCGGCCTACCTGCTCTCCGGCAGGATCGTCGGCCTGGACGCGCTGGTCGCCCGTGCCAGGAAGACCGGGCACTTCGATTACGATGCGCCGGTGGCGGGACTCAGCGCGCCCGACCGCTACACCCTGAAGGTGCAACTGACCCATCCCGATTTCAACTTCCTCTATGCCGTCGCCTACCCGGCGCTGGCCGCGGTGGCGCGCGAGGTGATCACGGAATACGGCGCCCAGAGCGGCGCCCATCCGGTCGGCACCGGTCCCTATCAGCTCAGCCAATACGTACCGCGCAGCAAGATCGTGCTCACCGCCAATCCCGACTACCGCGGCTATATCTGGAATTTCAAGTCCACCGGCAGCGCCTGGGACGACCAGCTGGTGCGCGAAATGCGCGGCAAGCACATGCCCCAGGTGGGACGGGTCGAGATCAGCATCATCGAGGAGGACCAGTCGCGCTGGCTGGCCTTCGAGGGCGGCCAACTGGATCTCGTCGGCTTGCCGCAGAGCGCCGCGCCCATCGTCATGGACGGCGACCGTCTGAAGCCCGCGTTTGCCAAGCAGGGCATCCGCCTGTATCGCCAGGTGCTGCCCGCGATCACCTACACCCTGTTCAACATGCGCGACCCGGTGCTGGGCGGCGACAGTCCGGCGAAGATCGCGCTGCGCCGGGCCATCGCGATGTCCTACGATATCGACAAGGAGATCACGCTGATCCGCCAGAACCAGGCGACCCAGGCCGAGATGATCGTGCCCGAGGGCGTGGTCGGGCACGACCCGAACTACCGCAGCAGCATCCCCTACGATCGCGATCTGGCCAACCGCCTGCTCGATCACTTCGGCTACAAGCGCGGCGCCGACGGCTACCGCAGGCTTCCCGACGGCAAGCCGCTGGTGGTGCACCTCACCCAGGAACCCGACTCGCTGTCGCGCCAGTACGGCGAGCTGTGGAAGCGCGGTCTGGACAAGATCGGCATCCGCCTCAACATCACGGTGAGCAACTTCGCCGACAACCTGAAAGCGGCCACCCAGTGCAAGCTCGCGATGTGGCAATCCGCATGGCAGGCCGATTACCCGGAGGCGGAGAATTTCCTGCAACTGCTCTACGGCCCGAACATCGGTCAGGGCAACAACAGCTGCTATGAGTCGAAGGCCTATGACGCCCTCTACCGCAAATTCCTCGCGACGCCGCCGGGGCCGGCGAGGAATGCCCTGGTGATCGAGATGAACCGGCAGGAGGAGGCCGACACCCCCTGGATACTGGGCGTCTCGCCGGTGAGCAACTGGCTGGTGCGGCCCTGGGTGGAAGGCTTCAAGCGACACCCGATCATGGAATCCGACTGGCAGTATCTCGACGTGGTGAAGCACTGATGCGCCGCTTCAATTGGCTGCTCGCCCTGGTCTGCGCAGGTTTTCTGAGCCTGGCTCCGTGGCCGGCGGCCCACGCCGCCGACCCGGACAAGGTGCTGCACTACGCCTTCGTCGCCCCGGAGACCGGCTTCGACCCGGCGGTCACCCGCGACCTTTATTCGGCGGAAGTGATCCAGTCGATCTTCGAGACGCTCTACACCTACGACTACCTCGCCCGCCCGGCCAAGCTGGTGCCGCAGACCGCCGTCGCCCTGCCCGAGATCACGGACGGCGGCAAGACCTACACCATCCATCTGAAGCGCGGCATCTATTTTTCGCCCGACCCGGCCTTCGGCGGCAAGCCGCGCGAGCTGACCATGGCCGACTACGTCTATTCCTTCGAGCGCCTGCTCGATCCCAAGCTCGCTTCGCCGCACAGCTGGCTGTTCGAGGGCAAGGTGGTGGGCTTCGACGAGGCCGCCGCCCGCGCGCGGGAGACCGGCCACTTCGATTACGACGCGCCGATCCCCGGCTTCGAGCTGGTCGATCGGTACACGCTGCGCATCCACCTCAAGCATCCCGACTACAACCTGGGCATGATCCTGGCGCACGAGCCGACCAGCGCGGTGGCGCGCGAGGTGATCGAAAAGTACCGCGACGCCTCGGGTCAGGTGATGGCCCACCCGGTCGGCACCGGCGCCTACCTGCTCTCGAAGTGGGTGCGCGGCTC
Source organism: Pseudomonadota bacterium (assembly GCA_021811225.1). GTDB lineage: Bacteria > Pseudomonadota > Gammaproteobacteria > Burkholderiales > Rhodocyclaceae > CAIYYX01. Next base: position 12,191 of record JAJZPJ010000033.1, on the reverse strand, counting down.
GCGCATCGTGCTGACCGCCAACCCGGGCTATCGCGGCTTCATCTGGAACTTCAAGGCCGGCTCCGACCCAGGGGACCGGGCCATCGTCGCCGCGATGCGTGGCAAGCGCATGCCGCAGATCGGCAAGGTCGACATCCGCATCATGGTCGAGGACCAGTCGCGCTGGCTGGCCTTCCTCGACCGGCAGATCGATCTGCTCGAACTGGAGGGGCCGCTGGCGCCCAAGGCGCTGGTGGACGGCCACCTGAGGCCCGAGCTGGCGGCCAAGGGCATACGGCTGTCGCGCATCATCGACCCGGAGATCAGCTACTACTACTGGAACATGCAGGACCCGGTGGTCGGCGGCCTGTCGCCGGCGAAGATCGCGCTGCGCCGCGCCATCGCGATGGCCTACGACGTGCAGGAAGAGATCAACGTGGTCTGGAACGGCGAAGCGGTGCCGCTGCAATACCCGATACCGCCCGGCGTCGTCGGCTACGACCCGGACTACGTGAGTTCGGTTCACTATCACCCGCGCCTGGCCAACGCCCTGCTCGACCGCTACGGCTACCGGCGCGGCGCCGACGGCTACCGCACGCTTCCCGACGGCAAGCCGCTGACCATCACCTACACCGCGCGCACCGACTCCAACGGCACGCAGGAGTCGGAGATGTGGAAGAAGACCTTCGATTCCATCGGCATCCGCATGGCGAGCAACCTGATGCAGTTCCCCGACATCCTCAAGGCCGAGAAGGAATGCCATCTGCAGATGCGCACCTCGCCCTGGATCGCCGACTATCCCGACGGCGACAACTTCATGCAGCTGTTCTACGGCCCGAACATCCACCAGAACAACAACGGCTGCACCGAGATTCCCGCCTACGACCGGCGCTACGAAGCATCGCAAAGGCTGCCCGACGGCCCCGAGCGCGACCGCCTCTACCACCAGATGGCGCGCATTCTGGAAGTCGATGCGCCGATCCTGATCGGCTACGCGCGCTACCGCAACATGCTCGCCCAGCCCGACGTGATCGGCTACAAGAAGCACCCGATCCTGCATTGCGAGTGGCTGTATTTCGACATGACCAAGCCCAAGAGGGATCGGAGCAGCACGCCATGACCGCCTACATCGTCCGCCGGCTCTGGCAGATGCTGCCCACCCTGCTGGGGGTGGTGCTGCTGGTGTTCGTGCTGTTCAACTGGGTGGGCGGCGATCCCGCCTACATCCTGGCGGGCAAGATGTCCAATCCCCAGCAGATCGCCAACATCCGCGCGCAACTGGGCATCGACCAGCCCTACTACGTGCAGCTGTGGATCTTCCTCAAGCAGATCGCCAGCTTCAATTTCGGCGCCAGCTGGAGCACCGGCGAGACCGTCTCGCACGTGCTGGCAACGCGCCTGGGTCCTTCCCTGACGGTGCTGGTGCCGCTCACCGTCATGGAGACCGTCATCGCCATCGGTCTGGCGCTGGCCGTGGCCTACGTGCGCGGCTCGCTCACCGACCGCATGGTGATGATCGCCTGCACCGTCGGCATGTCGATCAGCATCCTGGTCTACATCATCGTCTTCCAGTACTGGCTGGCCTACAAGATGGGGCTGTTTCCGGTGCAGGGCTGGGGCGATCACTTCTTCGACAACCTGTTCCGCTACTCGGCGCTGCCCATCCTGATCGGACTGGTGGTCAGCATCGCGCCCGATCTGCGCCTGTTCCGCACCTTCTTCCTCGACGAGATCAACCAGGACTACGTCCGCACCGCCCGCTCCAAGGGGCTGTCCGAGCCGCGCATCCTCTGGGTGCATGTGCTGCGCAACGCCGCCATTCCGATCGTCACCTACGTCATGTCCAATCTGCCCTCGCTCCTGATCGGCGAGTTCCTGATCGAGCGCTTCTTCTCGATCCCGGGCATCGGCCGCGAAGTGATCCTCGCGGTCGAGCGCTCCGACTTCCCGGTGATCAAGGCGATCACCGTCTATGTCGCCGCCGCCACCATGATCTTCAACCTGCTCGCCGATCTGCTGTACCAGGCGATCGATCCGCGCGTGCAGCTCAAATGAACGACGCCGTCCGACACTCGCCCGGGCTCTGGGCGCTGGCCTGGCGCCGCCTGCGCGCCGACCGGGTGGCGATGGTCGCGCTGGCCATCGTGGCGCTCTATCTGGTCTCGCTGCTGCTCTCGGCCACCGGCGTGATCGCCAGGCATTGGGACGCGGAGGTCGGCGTCAGCTACGCGCCGCCCTCCTTCCTCGGCGCGGAAACGGCGGCGCAGCGCGACGCTCCGCGCATCAAGGTACCGCCGGCGCCGCCCGCAGAGAACCCGCGCGATCCGCTCGGCCCCCTGCTGAAACGACTGCGCGCCGAGCGCGCCGCCGGCCAGGGCGGCATCGACTATTACGGCATCCAGGACCCGCTCGCCGGGGACATCACGAAACTGCGCGCGAAGTTGCGCGCCGAGCCCGACGCCGGCGTGGCGAAGAAGCGCGCCACCCTGCCCTTCGGCGCCGACAAGTGGGGCCACGACATCGTCCAGAAGACCATCAAGGGCTCGGAGACCTCGATCGTCGTCGGCCTCACCGCGGCGTTCCTGGCGACCTTGCTGGGCACGCTTTTCGGGGCAATCTCGGGTTACTACGGCGGCTGGGTGGATGACTGCTTCAACTGGTTCTACAGCGTATTCACCTCGGTGCCCTATCTGCTGCTGATCCTGGCGGTGGCCGCGGTGCTGCACCAGAAGGGCGTCTTGACCATCGTGCTGATCCTCGGGCTCACCGGCTGGACCGGCGTCTATCGGCTGATCCGCGCCGAATACCTGAAACACAAGCAGCGCGAGTACGTGCTGGCCGCCGACGCCATCGGCGCGAGCCACGCCAGCCGGATGTTCCGGCACATCTTCCCCAACGTCAGCCACGTGGCGCTGGTGCAGTTGTCCATCCTCACCGTCGCCTTCATCAAGTCCGAGGTCATCCTGAGCTTCCTGGGCTTCGGCGTGCCGGTCGGCGTCGCCTCCTGGGGCAGCATGCTGAACGAGGCGCAGAACGAACTGATCCTGGGCAAGTGGTGGCAGTTGGTCGCGGCCACGACGGCGATGGCGGTGCTGGTCACCGCCTTCTCGGTGTTCACCGATGCGCTGCGCGACGCGCTCGATCCGAAACTGAAATGAGTCCCCAGATGGAAACCAAGCCCCTGCTCGCCGTGCGCGACCTGCGCGTCTCCTTCCGCGTAGACCGCCGTCAGCCGGGTTTCGAGGCGGTCAAGGGCGTGAGCTTCGACATACCGGAGAACAGCACGGTCGCCCTGGTCGGCGAGTCCGGCAGCGGCAAGTCGGTGACCTCGCTGGCGATCCTGGGCCTCTTGCCGCCGGAGAACGCCACGGTGCTCCCGGGCAGCCGGATTCTCTACGGCGGCCGCGATCTGGTCGGCCTGGCGCAGGACGAACTGCGCGAACTGCGCGGCCGCGATATTTCGATGATCTTCCAGGAGCCGATGAGTTCCTTGAACCCGGTGTTCACCGTCGGCTACCAGATCGCCGAGGTGCTGCGCCTGCATCTCAAGCTCTCGCCGCGCCGGGCCCAGGCCAGGGTGCTGGAATTGCTCGACGAAGTGGGCATCCCCGATCCGCTCGCCAAGAGCCGGGCCCACCCCTTCCAGCTCTCCGGCGGGCAGCAGCAGCGGGTGATGATCGCCATGGCCATCGCCTGCAATCCGCGCCTGCTGATCGCCGACGAGCCGACCACGGCGCTCGACGTCACGATCCAGAAGCAGATCCTCGAACTGCTGGCGGCGCTGCAGGACCGGCACCGGATGTCGGTGCTGTTCATCAGCCACGATCTGGCGGTGGTGGGCGAGATCGCCGACCGCGTGGTGGTGATGAGGAGCGGCGAGATCCGCGAGCAGGGCACAACCGACGCGGTGTTCCGCAATCCGCAGGACGCCTACACCCGGGCGCTGCTGCAGTGCCGGCCGCCGCTCGAACACCGGCCGCAGCGCCTGGCGGTGATCGACGACTTCATGGGTAGCGACAAGCCGCCCGGCGCGCCGGGGGAGCGCGCGCGCGGACTCGCCGGCAACGAGCCGATCATTCTCGAAGTGCGGGGGCTGGGCAAGAGCTTCTATTCCCGCCAGGGCCTGTTCGGCCAACGCGAATTCAAGGCGGTGCAGGACGTGTCCTTCAAGCTCGCGCGCGGCAAGACGCTGGGCGTGGTCGGAGAATCCGGTTCGGGCAAGACCACGGTCGGGCTCACCCTGATGCGCCTGCACCAGGCGACCGCCGGCGTGGCGCTGTTCGAGGGGCGCGACCTCCTGGCGATGCCGAACGCCGAATTCAAGGCCTACAAGCGGCGCATCCAGATCATCTTCCAGAATCCCTACGCCTCATTGAATCCGCGCTTCACCGTCGGCCAGATCCTGACCGAACCGCTGGCGATCCACGGCATCGGCGCCAACGACGCCGAACGGGGCGCGCTGGTGCGCGAGCTGCTGGCGCGCGTGGAACTGCCCGAAGCCAGCTATCACCGCTACCCGCACGAGTTCTCCGGCGGCCAGCGCCAGCGGATCGCGATCGCCCGCTGCCTGACGATGAAGCCGGACATCCTGATCTGCGACGAATCGGTCTCGGCGCTCGACGTCTCGGTCCAGGCGCAGGTGCTGAATCTGCTGCAGGACCTGCAGGACCAGTTCGGCCTGTCCTACATCTTCATCTCGCACGACCTGGCCGTGGTGAAATACATGTCGGACCAGGTGATGGTGATGAACCAGGGCGAGGTGGTGGAATTCGCCAACTCCGACGACATCTACCTGCGCCCCCAGCACCCCTACACCCGGAAGCTGCTCGCCGCGGTGCCCCGAGCCGACCACCGGATACGCGCGGCCTAGGTCCCCTGGCCCAGGCGGATCACCCACAGACGGGCCAGCGCCGCGGCGCCGTCGGCGCCGCGCACGGTCTTGAATACCTGCACCGCCTTCTGCTTCTGCCCGGCGAGCTGGTAGGCGTAGCCCAGGCGCAGACGGGCGTCGTCGGGGTGGCGGAAGCCGCCCTTCCTCATGCCCTGCGCCATCATCGCCAGGCCCTTGTCGGCGCGCCCGTGCAGGACGTAATTGAGGCCGGTGTTGAGCAGAGGCGTGCCGTCCTTGTCGGCGGCCACCCGGGCATCGCCCTGGCCCAGCGTCCGCTGGTCTTCGGCGAGGTTCTTCTGGACCAGCGCTCTCAGACGCTGGTGGCGCGCGGCGTCCGGCCCGGTACCGAGCAGGCCGGCGGCATAGCCGGCATCGACGAACTTTTTCGCTTCCATCGGGAAGCCCGCCTGCAACGCCAGTTGCGCCGCTTCCATGTAGTCCTCGGCGCCGCGCATGGTGCCGGTGGCGAGCTTCAGCCGGTCCGCATCGAGCGTCAGCCGATCGGAAAATCCCGGACGCGTGGTCACGCTATAGACCACGCTCAACCAGTAGTCGCGCTTGGGATGGAAGGCGACCAGCTTCTCCATGGTGTGGGCGTAGCCGGCCTTGTCGTTGGTTTTCAGATAGCAGTTGGCCAGCATCTGCAGTTCCATCTCGGAGGGCGTCTTGCCCGCCTGCTGCTCGCCCTCGACGTCGGCCAGAATCTCGCGGGCCGCCTGGGCGAAATCGTTGCCGAGGTACAGCGCCTGGACGTAGATGGTGCGCACCGCGGGGTCCTTGCCGCCGGCGGCGAAGTAGCGCGTGGCGAGTTCGACGGCCTTGGCATACTGCCTGGCCGAGTAATACTGGCCGGCGGCGACGGCTAAGAACTGCGTCCGCTCCGCCGCCGGCGCTGCGGGTGAAGCGGCGGTCGCCTCGAAGTCGCGCGCCGCGGCCGCCGCGTCGCCCGCGGCCGCCTCGGCCTGGGCGCGCAGGCGGGCGACCATGTAGGCCTCGAACGGGGTCTTGTTCTTGACCGCGTCCGCCTCGGCGATCTTGGCCAGCGCCGCCTTGGCCTTCCTGCCCTTCAACAGAGCCACCGCCGCCTGCAGCGGCTTGCCCACCTCCGCCCGCACGGTGGCGGATTTGACTTGATCCTGGGCCAGGACCGGCGCCGCGAGCCCCGCGGCGAGACCGAGAATAAAAAGCAGCGCTGCGATTCTGCGAGTGAACATCTTCCCAGCCTTATTCTTCAATTGATGAACTGCTCGTTGCCGACCAGACCGATCTTGGTCACGCCCAGGCGCTGCGCCTCGGCCATGACCATCGCCACCACCTTGTACTTGACCAGTTTGTTCGGACGCAGATGCAGCTCCGGCTGGTCGGCCATCGCCGCAATTCCGCGCAGCCGCGCCTTGAGATCGTTGCGGCCGTTCACCACCTGGCCGTTCCACAGGATGGTGCCGTCGAAGTCGATGTCGATGGCCACCACCTGCGGCGGCACCGAGGACTGCTGCTGGTTGGCGGTGGGCATGTTGAGCTTCACCGCGTGGGTCTGGATCGGAATGGTGATGATCAGCATGATCAGGAGCACCAGCATCACGTCGATCAAGGGCGTGGTGTTGATGTCCACCATCACTTCCGGTTCGCCCGAGCTGCTGGCGCTGCCGATATTCATAGCCATGCTTATCTCCCTCAGCCGCCGCGTGCCGGCGGCTCGGTGATGAAGCCGACCTTCTCGATGCCGGCGCGCTGGCAAGCGAAAACCACCTTGCCGATGAACTCGTAGCGGGCGTTGCGGTCGCCGCGGATATGGACCTCCGGCTGCGGCACCTTGACCGCCGCCGCCTTCAATCTGGCCAGCAAGGTCGGCGCATCCGGCACCAGGACCTGATTCCAGAAAATGTCCCCGTCCTTGGTGATGGCCAACACGATGTTCTCAGGCTTGGTCACGGTCGGCTGGTTCCGCTCCTTCGGCAACTGCACCGGCACCGTGTTGACCACCACCGGAATGGTGATCAGGAAGATGATCAGCAGTACCAGCATCACGTCTACCAGCGGCGTGGTGTTGATCGCCGAGACGACCTCGTCCTCCGCATCCTCCTGGGCAAACGCGAAACTCATCTCAGGCGCCCTTGGATTGAGTGCGGCCGCGCGAGAGCAGGACCATGTGCAGCTGGCCGCTGAAGTTGCGGACGTTCTCCATGGCCACCTTGTTACGCCGCACCAGCCAGTTGTAGCCGAGCACCGCAGGCACCGCCACGGCCAGACCCATCGCGGTCATGATCAGCGACTCGCCGACCGGGCCGGCGACCTTGTCGATCGACGCCTGCCCGGCGATGCCGATCGCGGTCAGCGCATGGTAGATGCCCCACACCGTGCCGAACAGGCCGACGAAGGGCGCGGTCGAGCCCACCGTGGCGAGAAAGGCCAGGCCGTTTTGCAGACGATTGCCGATGGTCTCGACCGCGCGCTGGATCGACATGCCGACCCAGCTGTTGAAATCGATCTGCTCCAGCATCGAGCTCTCGTGATGCTCGCTGGCATTGCTGCCCTCTTCCGCGATGTAGCGGAAGGCGCTGTCTTCGTGCAGGGTCAGCACGCCGTCCTGGATCGTGCCCGCCTGCCAGAATTTCTTGCGCGCCTCGTCGGCCTGCTTCAAGAGCTTGCTCTGCTCCAGCGCCTTCATCACGCCGATGTACCAGGTGCCCATCGACATGATGACCAGGATCAGGAGCGTGCCGCGGGCGACGAAGTCACCCTGCTTCCACAGCGAATCGAGGCCGTAGGGATTCTTCACCGACTCGGTCGCGGGCAATGCCTCCGGCGGCTGCGGCGCGGTCACCGGGCTGACCACGGCGGAACTCGCAGGCAGCGCCGGCGACGCGGGCGCCGCCTGCGCCCAGGTGGCGGTGGGCAATGCCGCGGAAATCGTCAAGGTGCACATCAGCGTGGCAAAAATGGCGCCGGCCCTTAGCTTGAAACTCATGGTGTGATCATCCTAAAAATTATCGGGGGCAACTGTAAGCAGCGAGGGCAAGCCTCTCACTCGATCTTCCATTCGTACTCGATGCGCGCCCAGGACTTCTCGGGCTTGCCATCGACCGTGGCCGGCTTGAACTTGCACAGCGCGAGCGCCCTTCTGGCCGCCTCGTCGAGACGGCGATAGCCGGTCGAGCGCTCGATCTTGCTCTGCAACACCTTGCCGTCGACATCGATCAGGAAGGCCAACCTGACCACGCCGGTCTCCTCATCGCGCAGCGACGCCGGCGGATATTGCGGTTTCTCGCAGTTCCTGGCATCGACCACCGCGGCGGTGGTACGCACCGGCGCACGCCGGACCATCGTCGGTACCGGACCGGTGGGCTTGGTGTGGGTCACCGCGGAAATCGTGTTCTGGGGCGCCACCGGCGGCGGCTGCACCTGCACCTCCGGCAGGGGAATATAGGGCGGCGGCGGGGCGGCGAGACGAGGCGGCGGCGGCGGCGGCGGTTTGTCCGGCGGCGGCGGCTTGACCTCCTCGATGATCTTGGTTTCCAGCGGTTGGTGCACCACATCGACGATCTTGCGCGCCAGGCCATTGACCAGGGCATAGACCAGCAATGCGTGGAACAGCAAGACGACGACGAGCCCGGTCGCCCTTCTTCCGGAGTCTGCCGGTTGCGCGTAACTCATCGGTCTCCTCTTGCAAATAGCGCTGGAAATGCTCTAAGCGAGAACGGGGCGGTGCCGTACTAGAGCGGCGCAAAGATTACCACAACATCCCGGCTGGATTAGCCCCCCCCCCCGGGAAACTTCCCCGTCTGTCGCTTGCAATCAGAAATTGTTAAACGCCATCGCAGTCGCTAACATGCCGGCTTGCGCCAGCGCGCGCAGCAGAACAACCGGAGCCTCACGATGAGCGCAATTTTCAAGCTCGGTCTCGTCGCATTGCTGACCGTATTTGCCGGGACCGCCTCCGCCTCTAAAACCCTCGTCTATTGCTCGGAGGGCAGCCCGGAGGGATTCAATCCGGCCTTTTTCAGCACCGGCACCACCTACGACGCTTCCTCGGTGCCGATCTTCGACCGCCTGGTCGCCTTCGCACCCGGCACCACCCAGGTGGTGCCCTCTCTGGCGCAATCCTGGGAAGTATCGAAGAACGGCCTCGTCTATACGTTTCATTTGCGCCACGGGGTCAAGTTCCAGAGCAATGCGCTGTTTACCCCGAGCCGGGATTTCGACGCCGACGACGTATTGTTCACCTTCCTGCGCCAGATGGACCCGAAGCAGCCCTTGCACCGATTGAGCGCCGGTCAGACCTTCGCCTACTGGCAAGACATGGGCATGGACCAGATCGTCGCCAGGATCGAAAAGCTCGACCCGTACACGGTGCGCTTCACGCTGCGCCACCCCGAGGCGCCGTTTCTCGCCGACCTGGCGATGGACTTCGCCTCGATCGATTCGGCCGAGTACTACGGCAAGATGCAAGCCCGCGGCACGCCCGGGATCGCCGACGAAAAGGTGATCGGCACCGGGCCGTTCCAACTGGTCTCCTACCAGAAAGACGCGGTGATCCGTTACCAGGCCTTCGACCAGTACTGGCGCGGCCGGGCCAAGATCGATCATTTGATCTTCGCCATCACGCCCGATGCTGCGGTGCGCTACGCCAAGCTGAAGACCGGCGAATGCCAGGTGATGGCCTATCCCAATCCCGCCGACATCGCAGCGATGAAGAAGGATCCCAACATCGTGGTCTATTCGAAGGCAGGCCTGAACATCGGCTACATCGCCCTCAACGTCGAGAAGAAGCCGCTCGACCGGTTGCGGGTGCGGCGAGCCCTGGCGCTGGCGATCGACAAGGGCTCGATCCTGAAGCTGATCTACCAGGGCAACGCCCAGGCGGCGAAGAATCTGATCCCGCCGACCCTCTGGTCCTACAACCACCAGGTCGAGGATACCCCCTACGATCCGGCCAGAGCCCGGGCGCTGCTCGTCAAGGCGGGGCTGCCCCAGGGTTTCGCCATCGACCTGTGGTATCTGCCGGTATCCCGCCCCTACAATCCCGACGGCAAGCGCATGGCCGAACTGATCCAGGCCGACTGGGCCAGGATCGGCGTCAGGGCGCGCCTCGTCACCTACGAGTGGGGCGAGTACCTGAAGCGCAGCAAGGACGGCGAGCAGCAGGCGATCATGTACGGCTGGTCGGGCGACAACGGCGATCCGGACAATTTCTTCACGCCACTGGCCGGCTGCGCCGCGGTCCAGGGCGGCGGCAACGTCGCGCGCTGGTGCAACAAGGACTTCGAGCGCCTGATCCAGGCAGCCAAGATAAGCACCAACCAGGCGCAGCGCGCCAAGCTCTACGAGCGCGCCCAGGCGATCATGAAACAGCAGATGCCCCTGATCCCCATCGCCCACAGCCTGGAGTTCACGCCGGTGCGCAAGGAGGTCCTGGGCTACACCATGGACGCGACCGCGCACCACAATTTCTACGGGGTCGATCTGGCGCGCTGATTCATGCTGACCTACCTCCTGAAGCGCCTCGGCATGGTGATCCCGACCCTGCTCGGCATCACCCTGCTGGCCTTCTCGCTGATCCACCTGATCCCGGGCAATGCCGCCCAGGCGCTCTCGGGCGAACGCGGCATGTCGCCGGAGCGCTACCGCCAGCTCGCGCACCAGCTCGGCCTGGACCGGCCGCTCAGCACCCAGTACCTGGACTATCTGGGGCACCTGCTGCACGGCGACTTCGGCCGCTCGATCAACACCCACGAAGCGGTAGTGAAGGAATTCCTGACGCTGTTTCCGGCGACCACGGAGCTCGCCCTGTGCGCGATCCTGCTGGCACTGCTGCTCGGCCTGCCGGCCGGCATCCTGGCGGCGGTCAAACGCAACAGCTTCATCGATTATTCGGTGATCGGCGCATCGCTGACCGGCTACTCGATGCCGATCTTCTGGTGGGCGCTGCTCCTGATCGAGCTGTTCTCGGTCAAGCTCGGCTGGACGCCGGTGTCCGGACGGATCGCCATCGTCTATGACTTCCCCACGCCCACCGGCTTCATGCTGATCGACGCCTGGCGCTCGGGCCAGGCCGGCGCCTTCCGCTCGGCGCTCTCGCACCTGATCCTGCCCGCGCTCGCGCTGGGCACCATTCCGCTGGCGGTGATCGCGCGCATGACGCGCTCGGCGATGCTCGAAGTGCTGCGCGAGGACTACGTGCGCACGGCGCGGGCCAAGGGCCTGTCCTGGTTTTCGGTGGTCTGCGTGCATGCGCTGAGAAACGCCCTGATCCCGGTGATCACCGTGATCGGCCTGCAGGTCGGCACGCTCCTGACCGGCGCGATCCTGACCGAGACCATCTTCTCCTGGCCGGGCATCGGCAAGTGGCTGGTCGAGGCCATCCATCGCCGCGACTACCCGGTGGTGCAAGGCGGCATCCTGATCTCGGCGTGCATCGTGATCAGCGTCAATCTGGCGGTCGACCTGCTCTACGGCGTCGTCAATCCGCGCATCCGCCACGGCCGATGAGTTCCGCCACGCCTTCGCCGCTCGCGGAACTGTGGCACCACTTCAGCCGCAATCGCGGCGCGCTGGCCGGCCTCGCCGGGGTGCTGCTGCTCGTCGTGCTGGCGCTGTTTCCCGGCTGCTTCGCGCCGCACTCGCCGATCGAGCAATTCCGTTCCGCGGCGCTCTCGCCGCCGGCCTGGCTCGCGGGCGGCAGCCGCAACTTCCCGCTCGGCACCGACGCCGTCGGTCGCGACATCCTGTCGCGGCTGATATACGGCGCGAGGCTGTCCTTGACGATCGGCCTGATCGCGGTATCGCTGTCGCTGTCCATCGGCATCGTGCTCGGCCTCGTCTCGGGCTTTCTGCGCGGCTGGGTCGAGACCGCGATCATGCGTCTGATGGACGTCCTGCTGGCGCTGCCCTCGCTGCTCCTGGCCATCGCGGTGGTGGCCATCCTCGGCCCGGGCCTGGTCAACGCGATGTTCGCCATCGCCGTGGTGATGGTGCCCCACTACGTGCGCCTGATGCGCGCCTCGGTGATCGGCGAACTGGGCCGCGACTACGTCGCCGCCTCGCGCATCGCCGGCGCCGGCACGCTGAGACTGATGTTCGACACCGTGCTGCCCAATTGCACCGCCCCCTTGATCGTCCAGGCCACGCTGGGGTTTTCCAGCGCCATCCTCGACGCCGCCGCGCTCGGTTTCCTGGGACTGGGCGCCCAGCCGCCCACCCCCGAGTGGGGCTCGATGCTCGCCTCGGCGCTGGAGTTCATCGCCAGCGCGTGGTGGGTGGTGACCTTTCCCGGACTGGCGATCCTGCTCGCGGTGCTGGCCTTCAACCTGATGGGCGACGG
>JAJZPJ010000266.1 GCA_021811225.1 Pseudomonadota bacterium | reverse complement strand
TCCGGTGCCGGCCGGCCTCCCCTCGCCGGCCGCGGATTTCGTCGAGGCGCGGCTGAGCCTGGACGAGCACCTGATCGAGCATAGAGAAACCACCTTCATCGTCCGGGTCGCCGGCCACTCGATGACCGGCTTCGGCATCTGGGACGGCGATCTGCTGGTTGTCGACCGGGCCATCGACGCCGTCGACAGGAGCGTCGTGATCGCCGTGGTGGAAGGGGAGTTCACCGTCAAGCAGCTCTGCCGCCTGCCCGACGGCATCCTGCTGCGCGCCAGCGGCCAGGGGCACGGCGACCTCCTGATCGGGCCGGAGCAGGAGCTCGTCGTCTGGGGCGTGGTGCGCTGGGCCATCCACGCCGTATGACCGAAAGGCATGGCGGAGGTCAGGCGGCCGATGGCATCGCGAAGGACTGGACGATGAAGCGGGAGCGCATGTCGCCGGTGTATACGACGCTGTGGTCGGATCTGCTCCGCGTCAGCCGGGCGGCCGACGACGGTCCCGAGTTGATCGAGCCGCTACCGTCGGAAGAGACGCGGGTAAGCTGATGGGTATCCTCAATGCAACAACGGTGCCCGTGCGCGACGAATCGAACGACCAATCCCCGGCGGCTTATCGGCCTTATGTGGAGCTCAACATAAGGCCGATGACCGGGCAGAGGCAAAGATGGGCACCGCTTGGGTGCCCATCCTCGATTACGACTTTATTCCAGCGGGTGTCGCGAAAAATTACGACTTTATTCTCGCGAAACAGACGGGCTGCTTCAGGCGAAGTTCTTCGCCGCGAAATCCCAATTGACCAGATTCCAGAAGATCTCCACGTACTTGGCGCGGGCGTTGCGGTAGTCGATGTAGTAGGCGTGCTCCCAGACGTCGCAGGTCAACAGCGGCTTGTCGCTACCGGTCAAGGGCGTCGCCGCATTGCTGGTGTTCACGATATCCAGCGAGCCGTCGGTCTTCTTGACCAGCCAAGTCCAGCCGGAACCGAAATTGCCCACGGCGGCGGTCTGAAAGGCCTTCTTGAATTCGTCGAACGAACCCCACTTCTTGTTGATGGCATCGCCCAGGGCGCCGGCCGGCGCGCCCCCGCCATTGGGCTTCAAGCCGTTCCAGTAGAAGGTGTGGTTCCACACCTGGGCGGCATTGTTAAACATGCCGCCGGCGGATTTCTTGACGATCGCCTCGAGCGTCGCGTTCTCGAATTCCGTGCCCTTGATCAGGTTGTTGAGATTGGTGACGTAGGTCTGGTGATGCTTGCCGTAATGGAACTCCAGCGTCTCCTTGGAGATATGGGGGGCCAGAGCGTCGAGCGCATAAGGTAGCGGGGGTAGGGTGTGTTCCATGCGATATCTCCTGTCTGCGGTGGATATGAAAACTTGACAAGTTTAGTAGGAAAAGCGGGCGATGGCAATCACGCTCACGCCATCGCTGATTGCTCAACCGGTCTCGCTGATGTTTGCGCGCGCCCAGCCGGCCGCGAAGTTGATCTCTACGGCATCGCCGACGGCGACTTGGCTGCTGCCACGCAGCACCGCGCCATGCCGGTCGCGGACGATACTGTAGCCGCGAGCGAGTGTGGCTTGCGGACTGAGCTGGGCCAGGGCCGAGGCGAGCGCACCGAGATGGCCGCGCTGATTCGAAAGCCGATTGCGCCAAGCCGCCGCCAGGTTTTGCTCGGCTCGCGCCAACCGCCCGTACAGAGCCTGGAAGCGCGGCCGGGTCCGGGTGAGACGCAGACGCAGGTGATCGAGGGCGACGGCGTCGTGGCGTTGCCGCTTCGCCAGCGCGGCAGACAGCCGCGTCGTCAGGTGGGCCAGCGCCCGTCGGTCGCGCTCGAGTCTCGTGCCCGGGTGTATGAGGCTGTGCGCGAGCAGATCGACGCGCTGCATCCGCCTCTCGATCAGATCCCGAAGCCCGCGCTGCAGACCGTCGGCGAGCGTGGCGAGTTCGTGGCTCGCGGCGAACCAGCCTGCACTGACCAGTTCGGCGGCGGCGGTCGGCGTCGCCGCGCGCCGGTCGGCGGCGAGGTCGGCAATGGTGGTATCGGTCTCGTGGCCGACGCCGCTCACCACTGCGATTGGGCATTCGGCGATGGCACGCGCCACCGCTTCCTCGTTGAAGGCCCAAAGGTCCTCGATGCCGCCGCCGCCGCGCACAACGATCAGAACGTCGATCGCGTCGGTTCGGGCACGGCGGCCGGCATGAAGGATTGCGGCGGCAATTTTTTCGGCGGCGCCTTCGCCTTGCACCGGCACCGGATAGAGTATCGCCGGCAGATGCGGTGCGCGTCGCCGCAAGGCGGTGAGCGCGTCGTGCAGCGCCGCCGCCTGTGGCGAAGTGACGATTCCGATGCGGCGGGGGAAACGCGGCAGCGTCCGTTTTCTCTCTGGCGCAAATAATCCCTCCCGCTCGAGCTTTTCGCGCAGGCGGACGTAGGCTTCGTAGCGCGCGCCGATACCGGAGCGGCGCAAACCCTCGATGTTGAGTTGAAAATCTCCGCGTGCCTCGAACAGCGTCACCAGCGCCTGGGCTTCGACCTGCTGGCCGTTCTCCAGGCGCCAGGGCAGCGACTGTGCGCGATTCTTGAACATCACGCAGCGCACCTGCGCGGTCTCGTCCTTGAGCGAAAAATAGACATGCCCCGAGCTGGCCCGGGTCAGGTTGGACACTTCGCCGCCGACCCACAGCAGCGGAAAGCTCCGCTGCAAGGTCTCGCGAACGCCGCGATTCAAGGCGGAAACGGTCAGGACTTCAGGAGCCATAGGGCGTTCATAAAAAGGGTTGACAATCAACCAAACATGGGGCGGGATTGTAACGGAATCCTTCTGCATCCTAAGGTTTATCTCCTTAGCCGGCGCAATCCCGGTCTGGGCCCGGCGGTGTTTTATAACCAATTGAAAAACAAATGAATTAATAAAAGCTTCATTTTGTAGCGCTCTAGGGAAAAGGCTTATGGGAGGCCGATTTATGTGATCCGTCCCCATCCAATCCACAAGCTTATCCACAGATATTGTGGATAAGGCGGAGTGTCCATGATATGACGGATGGAATAACGGGAAAGGGTGGCCGGAGTACATTCCAATCCAGGTATGAGTCTGAGCGAACGGGTTCTTGATGCCATTCGGATACAGGGTTATGCACGGGGCCGCCGCCCGCTCTCTATAGCGGGAGGCGTGCGGCCCGGTGTATAACCCGTG
>JAJZPJ010000265.1 GCA_021811225.1 Pseudomonadota bacterium | reverse complement strand
CACGTACCGGACTCCATCAGGACACTCCGCCACGCAGTCGCGCGAGCCATCGCCAACAAACTTCCTCGTTGCCCTTGTTGTGGCGTGGTCGTCAGGCATGATCGTATTTAATGACACAGTTCAATTATTTATACTGATTTTTTCTTCGCTTCCCGGCCGTGGGCATTTCCACCGGCGCCTCGGGGAGTAGCGAATGAAGAAGCTCATCGGCGCGCCCGGCGGGCGCCGGGCGAAATGCAACGGGTCGCACACGCGGCCCCGGAGAGTTGGCCGAGGCTCGCTTACAGCGCCTTGATAGCCGCGGACAAGCGGCTCTTGTGACGTGCAGCCTTGTTCTTGTGAATGATCTTTTTGTCGGCGATGCTGTCGATGACGCTCATCGACTGGGTGAACTCCGCTTGGGCGGCCGTCTTGTCGCCGGCGACGATCGCCTTCTGTACTTTCTTGATCGCGGTGCGCAGGGTCGAACGCAGACTCACATTGTGGGTACGCTGCTTGACCGCCTGACGGGCACGCTTGCGGGCTTGGGCACTGTTGGCCATAAGTAGGGTTCCGGCTGACGTGAAAAGTCGATGATTATAGGGAATTTCCGGACACGGCGCAAGACGCGCGGAGCTCAAGGAAAGCCGCTACCATTGCGCTCTTTTGCGCCAGCCGCATGAACCTGCTCAAGGCCCTCGCTACCGTCAGCGGCATGACGCTGCTGTCGCGCATTCTCGGCTTCCTCCGGGATTTCGTTTTCGCCCGCATCTTCGGCGCCGGCATGGCGATGGATGCTTTCGTCGTCGCCTCACGCCTGCCCAATCTGCTGCGCCGGCTGTTCGCGGAAGGCGCCTTCTCTCAAGCCTTCGTCCCGATCCTGGCCGAATACAAGAACCGGCGCGGCGCGGACGAGACACACCGGCTGGTCGATCACGTCGCCACCCTGCTGTTCCTGGCGCTCGCCGTCGTCTCCATTCTGGGCGTGGTGGCCACGCCGTTGCTGATCTACGTCACGGCGCCGGGCTTCGCCGCCGACGCGGACAAATTCGCGCTGACGGTCGAACTCACCCGGATCACCTTCCCTTACATCCTGTTCATCTCGCTGGTAGCGCTGGCCGCCGGCGTACTCAACACCTGGAGCCGCTTCGCGCTGCCGGCGATCACGCCGGTGCTGCTCAATATCGCTTTCATCGTCATGGCGCTGTTCGCCGCGCCCTGGTTCCACCCGCCGGTGCTGGCGCTGGCCTGGGCGGTTCTCCTGGGCGGCATGCTGCAACTGGGGATCCAACTCCCCGCATTGGCCAGGATCGGCATGCTGCCGCGCTTCTCGCTCAGTCTCAACGATCCGGCGGTGCGGCGCATCCTGAAGCTGATGGCCCCGGCGGTCCTCGGCGTCTCGGTGGCGCAGATATCCCTGCTGATCAACACCATCTTCGCTTCCTTCCTGCCCAACGGCAGCGTCTCCTGGCTCTACTACGCCGACCGGATGATGGAATTCCCGGCCGGAATGCTCGGCGCCGCCCTAGGCACCATCCTGCTGCCCAGCCTGTCAAAATTCCACGCCGACGAACGGCCCGCCGAGTTCTCCAAGCTGCTCGACTGGGGCCTGCGCCTGACCCTGATGCTGACCCTGCCTGCGGCGCTGGCGCTGGCGATCCTCGCGGTGCCCTTGCTGTCCACGCTGTTTCTGCACGGCGCGTTCACCGCAAACGACGTCCTGCAGACGCGCACCGCGCTGGTCGCCTACAGTGTCGGCCTGTGCGGGCTGATCCTGGTGAAGGTGCTGGCGCCGGGTTTCTACGCCCGCCAGGACATCCGCACGCCGGTGAAGATTGCGCTGCTGACGCTGGTGATGACCCAATTGATGAACCTCTTCTTCGTCGGCTGGCTGAAACACGCCGGTCTGGCGCTGTCGATCGGATTGGCCTCCTGCCTCAATGCCACCCTGCTCTATCGCGGTCTGCGCCGGCTCGGCATCTATGTCCCCCAGCCCGGCTGGGGAGGCTTCCTGGCCAGGATATTCCTGGCGCTGGCAGCCATGGGTCTGGTGCTCTGGTTCGGCATGGGAAAGGAAGCCGCGTGGTTCCGGATGGCGTCGCTGGAGCGGGTGCTGCATCTGGCGGCATTGCTGGTCGGCGGCGTACTCGCCTACTTCGGTACGCTGGGGCTCGCCGGTTTCCGCATCGCGGATTTCAAGAAGCACGGCGCCTAGCAAAAGGGCAGCCCGAGGGCTGCCCTTAGTGTCAAACGTTCAGGTTCAGGACAACATCAGCGGCACGATCATCAGCGCGACGATATTGATGATCTTGATCAGCGGGTTCACCGCCGGTCCGGCGGTGTCCTTGTAGGGATCGCCGACGGTATCTCCGGTCACCGCGGCCTTGTGCGTCTCGGAACCCTTGCCGCCGAAGTTGCCTTCCTCGATGTACTTCTTGGCGTTGTCCCAGGCGCCGCCGCCGGTGGTCATCGAAATGGCCACGAAGATGCCGGTCACGATGGTGCCCACCAGCACGCCGCCCAGCGCCTGCGGGCCGAGGATCAGGCCGACCAGCACCGGGACCGCGACGGGCAGCAGCGAGGGCACGATCATTTCCTTGATCGCGGCCTTGGTCAGCATATCCACCGCCTTGGAATAATCCGGCTTAGCGGTGCCGGCCATGATGCCGGGGATCTCCTTGAACTGGCGACGCACTTCCACCACCACCGAGCCGGCGGCGCGACCGACGGCTTCCATGCCCATGGCAGCGAACAGGTAGGGCACCATGCCGCCGATGAACAGGCCGATGATGACCATGTGGTTGGACAGGTCGAAGGTGAGCACCTTGCCGCTGGCCGACAGCGCGTGGGTGTAGTCGGCGAACAGCACCAGCGAGGCCAGGCCGGCGGAACCGATGGCGTAGCCCTTGGTGACGGCCTTGGTGGTGTTGCCCACGGCGTCGAGCGGGTCGGTGATGTTGCGAATGGCCTCGGGCAGGCCGGCCATCTCGGCGATGCCGCCGGCGTTGTCGGTGATCGGGCCGTAGGCGTCGAGGGCGACGATGATGCCGGTCATCGACAGCATCGAGGTCGCCGCGATGGCGATGCCGTACAGGCCGGCCAGCGAGTAGGCGCTGCCGATGCTGGCGCAGACCGCGAGCACCGGCAGGGCGGTCGATTTCATCGACACCCCGAGACCGGCGATGACGTTGGTGCCGTGGCCGGTGGTGGAGGCCTGGGCGA
>JAJZPJ010000264.1 GCA_021811225.1 Pseudomonadota bacterium | reverse complement strand
GATCACTGGGGCGACCTCGGCCGCCACATCGGCAACGCCGTCGGCGCCTACAACAAGTCGGTGGCGACGCTCGAATCCCGGGTGCTGGTCTCGGCGCGCAAGTTCCGCGATCTCAAGGCCGCACCCGGCGACAAGGAGATCCGCGATCTCTCCCCGGTGGAGGCCATGCCGCGCAGCGTCCAGGCGCCGGAGCTGCAGACCCTGCCGCGCGAGTAGGCGGATATTTCCTCGCCGCCTGTACGGCAAAAAATGATGATGGCATAATAGATGGCCCGCGGCCGATCACGGCGGCGGCATCGTCGCTCATCCCACCATCACGCGCGAGGTTCATCATGAAGGCAACCCGGAACTCCATCGCCGCGCTCGTCGCGGCTGCGTCGCTCTCGATTCCCTGCGGCGCCTTCGCATTCGACACCGGCTACCAGCAGGGCAGCGCGGACGCCTCGGGCCAGGTGACCGGGGCCGCCGGCGTGAACGGTGCCCAGCACGCCGCGCCGACGCTGGAGCACTGCGACCGGCCCTTCGGCAAGATCGCCGTGTATGAACCGCAAGACGCCTTCCAGCGGGCGCTGCTCTCCTACCGCCTGCCTTCGCCCACCGGGCTGCTGCGCCTGATGATCCAGCAGTCGAACTGCTTCGTCGTGGTCGAGCGCGGCGTCGCGATGAAGAACATCATGCAGGAGCGCCGTCTCTCCGAAGGCGGCCTGACCCGCGCCGGCAGCAACATGGGCGGCGGCCAGATGGCCAGCGCCGATTTCGTCCTGACGCCCGAGGTGGTGTTCTCCGACAACAACGCCGGCGGCGTCGGCGGCGGCGTCGTCAGCAGCATCGGCGGGCTGTTCGGCCCGCTCGGCCGGGTGGCGGGCGCGATCGCCGGCGGCGTCAGGTTCAAGCAGGCGCAGACCACGCTGATCCTGGCCGACACCCGCAGCGGCGTCCAGGTCGCCGCGGCCCAGGGCAGCTCGGAGAAGACCGACTGGGCGCTGGGCGGCATCCTGGGCGGCGCCGGCGGCGCGGTCGGGCTGGGCGCCTACGAGAGCACCGCCGAGGGCAAGGTGGTCGCCTCGGCCTTCCTCAACGCCTACAACAACGTCGTCGTCGCCACCCGCGGCTCGCCCGAGTTGAACCGGGACAGCCGCTCGCTGAAGCAGGAGGCCGGCACCGTGAGCCGCGCCGGCGTCGTCTTCGAGGAGGGCGACGTGGTGGCGCCGAAGATCGCGAAAATCCGCGTCTATAGCGCGCCGACGGCGAATGCGAAGCCGGCTGCCCAGCCCTTCCAGAGAGGCGGCGAGGCCGTGGTCGAGGGCCGGGAGCAAGACGGCTTCATCTTCATCCGCGGCGACGGCTTCGAGGGCTGGGTCGAGAAGCATCTGATCAGGAAGATCCGGAGCTGAGGCGGCGCTGAATAAGTCCGTCAGCGCGACTGCCGGGCCTTCGGCCGCGCAGTGACGGCAGCGTGGCGAGCTTCGCCCGCCGATCGACGCGCCAAGAACCGGCCGTTGGACGTGCCTGGGCGCGAACCGCGATTTTCAGAAACGGGCCTCCATCCAGGAGACGTTACAATCTGTTCCCCCGCTCCTGGAGATGACTCATGTATTTCGGCATTGACTGCGAGGATGGGACCGCGCTTCCTTTGCATCCTGGCGTCCGGCGCGATGGCCGGTCGGCCGAGAAGACCGCCGCCGAAGCGGAGGCGCTCGCCCTTCGTGCCGCCATCCGATTCACGAAATAGGCTCCCATGTTCGAACAAGCATTCAAAAACATCGACAACGTCCTCTGGAAGGAAGCCGGCTGCGCCAGCGAACTGGACTACGCCGAGCAGACCTCCTGGCTGCTGTTCCTGAAGTACCTCGACGGCCTGGAGCAGGACCGGGCCATGGAGGCGCAACTGCTCGGCAGGAAGTACGCTTTCATCCTCGATCCCCCCTACCGCTGGGAATCCTGGGCCGCGCCCCGGGACGCGGACGGCAAGCTCGACCACAATCAGGCGCTGACCGGCGACGACCTGCGCGACTTCGTCGATGGCCAGCTCTTCCCCTACCTGCACGGCTTCCGGCAGCGGGCCAGCGGGCCGAACACCATCGAATACAAGATCGGCGAGATCTTCGGCGAGATCAAGAACAAGATCCGCAGCGGCTACAACCTGCGCGAGATCATCGACCACATGGACGAACTGCGCTTCCGCTCGCAGACCGAGAAGCACGAGCTCTCCCACCTCTACGAAGCCAAGATCAGGAACATGGGCAACGCCGGCCGCAACGGCGGCGAGTACTACACCCCGCGGCCGCTGATCCGCGCCATGGTGCGGGTGGTGGCGCCGAAGATCGGCGAGCGCATCTACGACGGCGCCGTGGGCAGCGCCGGCTTCCTGTGCGAGGCCTACGACTACCTGAAGGCGCAACCGAAGCTCGGCACCGCCGACTTGAAGACGCTGCAGGAGCGGACCTTCTACGGCCAGGAAAAGAAGTCGCTGGCCTACGTCATCGCGATCATGAACATGATCCTGCACGGCATCGAGGCGCCCAACATCGCCCACACCAACACCCTGGCGGAGAACCTGGCCGACATCGAGGACCGCGACCGCTATGACGTGATCCTCGCCAATCCGCCCTTCGGCGGCAAGGAGCGCAAGGAGGTGCAGCAGAACTTCGCCATCCGCACCGGCGAGACCGCCTTCCTGTTCCTCCAGCACTTCATCAAGCGGCTGAAGGCCGGCGGCCGCGCCGGCGTGGTGATCAAGAACACCTTCCTGTCCAACGGCGACAACGCCTCGGTCTCCTTACGCAAGCTGCTGCTGGAGTCCTGCCAGCTGCACACCGTGCTCGACTGCCCCGGCGGCACCTTCCAGGGCGCCGGGGTCAAGACCGTGGTGCTGTTCTTCGAGAAGGGCGCGCCCACCCGCCGCATCTGGTACTACCGGCTCGACCCCGGCCGCAACCTGGGCAAGACCAATCCGCTGAACGACGCCGACCTCGCCGAGTTCGTCGAACTGCAACAGACCTGCGCCGATTCCCCCAGGAGCTGGAGCGTGGATGCGGCGGACATCGACCCATCGAGCTTCGATCTGTCGGTGAAGAACCCCGACGGCGGCGAGGAAGTCGTGCATCTCAGCCCGCAGGAAATCATCGACAGGATCGCGGCGCTCGACGCCGAGAGCGCCGAAGTGCTGGGGAAGATCAGGGCGCTGTTATGAAGCGAGGGTGGCAGAC
>JAJZPJ010000263.1 GCA_021811225.1 Pseudomonadota bacterium | reverse complement strand
ATGCGCTACTGGCTGATGAAATCGGAGCCCTCGGTGGTGGGCATAGACCACGTGCTGGCGATGCCGGGGCAGACGGTCGCCTGGTGGGGGGTGCGCAACTACCAGGCCCGCAACTTCATGCGCGACCAGATGCAGGTGGGCGACAAGGTGCTCTTCTATCATTCCAACTGTCCGGAGCCGGGCATCGCGGGGCTGGCCGTCGTCGCCCGGCGGGGTTACCCCGACGAGACCCAGTTCGATCCGGAAAGTCACTACTTCGACCCCAAGGCGAGCCGCGACAATCCGCGCTGGATCAACGTCGATGTGCGCGTGACCCGGAAGACGCGCCTGATCGGCCTGCCCGAATTGCGCGCCCATCCCGAGCTGGCCAACATGCGCACCCTGCAGCGCGGCAACCGCCTGTCGATCACGCCGCTCGATCCGGCCGAGTGGCGCTTCATCTGCGAGAAATTGCTGGGGGCAGGGCCGTCGGGCTGAAGCCCGACCTACGATGGCGCTAGACCTTGGCCAGCAACTGGCCGCCGCCGTAGCTGGAGCTCGCGCCCACCCGTCCGCCCGGACTCACCTTCACGGCGCAGTACTTGAACTCGGGAATCTTGCCGTAGGGGTCGAGCACCGGGTTGGTCAGCATGTTGGCGGCCGCCTCGTAGTAGCAGAAGGGAATGAACAGCGCGCCCCGCGGAATGCCCTCGTCGGCGCGGGCGTAGAGCGAGACGCGCCCGCGGCGCGAGGATACGGTGATCGCCTCGCCCGGTTTGACGTTCAGGGCCGCCAGATCCAGAGGATGGATCGAGGCCACCGGATCGGGCTCGATGGCATCGAGCACCCCGGCGCGGCGGGTCATGCTGCCGGTGTGCCAATGCTCCAGCTGCCGGCCGGTGATCAGCACCACCGGGTAGTCGGCATCCGGGCGCTCCGCCGCCGGGATGATGTCGGCGGGCACCAGGCGGGCGCGGCCGCTGGCGGTGGGGAAGCGCTCGATGAACACCACGGGCTCGCCCGGGTCGCCCTCCCGCTCGCAGGGATGGGTGACGCCCGACTCGGCTTCGAGGCGCGCCCAGGTGATGCCGGCGATCGAAGGCATCGCGCCGCGCATCTCGTCGAAGACCTGGTCGGGTCCGGAATAATTCCATGCGAGGCCGAGGCCGCGGGCCATCTGCTGGACGATCCACAGGTCCTGGCGCGCTTCTCCGGGCGGCTCCAGCGCCTGCCGGCCGAGCTGGACCAGGCGGTCGGTGTTGGTGAAGCTGCCGGTCTTCTCGGGGAAGGCCGAGGCCGGCAGGACCACGTCGGCGAGATAGGCGGTCTCGGTGAGGAAGATGTCCTGCACCACCAGGTGTTCGAGCTTCGCCAGCGCGCCCCGGGCGTGATGCACGTCCGGGTCGGACATCGCCGGATTCTCGCCCATCACGTACATGCCGCGGATCTTGCCCGCGTGCACCGCGTCCATGATCTCGACCACGGTGAGCCCGGGTTTTTCGTCGAGCGTCGTATCCCACAGCGACTCGAACTTCGCCTGCACCTCCGGCACATCGACCCGCTGGTAGTCGGGATACATCATCGGAATCAGGCCGGCGTCGGAGGCGCCCTGGACGTTGTTCTGGCCGCGCAGCGGATGCAATCCCGTTCCCGGGCGGCCGATCTGGCCGGTCATCAGGGACAGCGCGATCAGGCAGCGGGCGTTGTCGGTGCCATGCACGTGCTGGGAGATGCCCATGCCCCAGAGGATCATCGAGGCGCGCGACTTGGCGAACAGGCGCGCCACCGCCTTGATGGTCTCGGCCGGGATGCCGCAGACCGGCGCCATCGCCTCGGGGCTGAAGCCCGCGACGTTCTCTTTCAGTGCCTCGTAGCCGTTGGTGCGATCGGCGATGAACTGTTCATCGACCAGTCCCTCTTCGACGATGGTGTGCATCATCGCGTTCAGGAGTGCCACGTCGGTGTCGGGCTTGAACTGCAGATAGTGGGCGGCGTGGCGGGCGAGCTCGGAGCGGCGCGGATCGGCCAGGATCAGCTTGGCCCCGGCCTTGACCGCGTTCTTGATCCAGGTGGCCGCCACCGGATGATTCACGATCGGATTGGAGCCGATCAAGAGCAGCACCTCGGAATGGATCACGTCCCGCACCGGATTGGACACCGCGCCCGAGCCGATGCCCTCCAGCAATGCCGCGACGCTGGAGGCGTGGCACAGGCGGGTGCAGTGATCGACGTTGTTGCTGCGGAAGCCGGTGCGCACCAGCTTCTGGAACAGGTAGGCTTCTTCGTTGCTGCCCTTGGCCGAGCCGAAGCCGGCCAGCGCCTGCGGTCCCCTGCCCGCTCCTGCCCCGTCGCGGATCGCTTTGAGGCCGCCGGCCGCCCGCGCCAGCGCCTCCTCCCAGGAGGCCTCGCGGAACACCGCCAGCGGCTGGTCCGGGTCCATCACGAAGTCGGCCGACTTGGGCGCGCCGGCGCGGCGGATCAGCGGTTTGCTCAGACGCTGGCGATGGTGCACGTAGTCGAAGCCGTAGCGGCCCTTGACGCACAGCCGGCCCTGGTTGGCCGGACCGTCGCGCCCTTCGACGCGCAGGATCCGGTTGTCCTTGACGTGGTAGTTGAGCTGGCAGCCGACGCCGCAGTAGGGACAGACCGAGGCCACGACACGGTCCGCCGCGATCAAGCCGACGCCGCGCGCCGGCATCAGCGCGCCGGTGGGGCAGGCGCGCACGCACTCGCCGCAGGCGACGCAGCTGCTATCGCCCATCGGATCGTCGAGGTCGAAGACGATCTGCGCGTGATGGCCGCGAAACGCGAAGCCGATCACGTCATTGACCTGCTCCTCGCGGCAGGCGCGCACGCAGCGCGTGCACTGGATGCAGGCGTCGAGATTGACGGCGATCGCCGGGTGGGAGAGATCGGGACCGGGCGACGGGTCGGTCAAAACTCTGGGCGGGAAGCGCGGTTTGCCCAGCGCCAGCTTCTTCGTCCAGTAATCGAGTTCCGAGTCCGGACTGTAGGAGTTCTCCGGCATGTCGGACTTCAGCAGTTCGAGCACCAGCTTCTGCGCGTGCAGGGCGCGCGGGTTGTCGGTGGTGACCTCCATGCCCGCCTGGGGATGGCGGCAGCAGGAGGGTGCCAGCACCCGCTCGCCCTTGATCTCGACGACGCAGGCGCGGCAGTTGCCGTCGGCGCGCATGCCCTCCTTGTAGCACAGGTGGGGAATGGCTATGCCGT
>JAJZPJ010000262.1 GCA_021811225.1 Pseudomonadota bacterium | reverse complement strand
GATCAGCGGCGTGCCGGTCGAGGATCACATGGGCAGGACGATCAGGCAGATACTGCCGCAATTGGCACAGACGGTCGAACCGTTTTTCCAAAAGGTGCTGGACTCGGGCGAGGCGATCCGCGACCTGGAAGTGTGCGGCGAGGTTCCCGGCCATCCGGGCGAGCGCCGCTGCTGGCTGGCCTCCTATTTTCCGATCTTCTGCACCAGCGGCAAGGTGAGGGCGGTGGGCGGCGTGGTGCTCGACATCACCGAGCGGATCGAAACCAACCGCCGACTGGCCTTGATGACCCGGCTCTACTCCCTGCTGAGCCGGGCCAACCAGGCGATCGCGCATATCCGCGACATCGATGCGCTGTTCACCGAGATTTGCCGGATCGCGGTCCATGACGGCACCTTCGTGATGGCCTGGGCGAGCCGGCTGGAAGGGGAGCGGCTCTTGCCCTTCGCCCATTGGGGCAGGGACGAGGGCTATCTCGATCAAATGAACATCGTCGTCACCGACCCGGTGCGGGGCAGCGGTCCTTCCAGCGTCGCGGTCCGGGAGCAAAGACCGGTGATCTGCAACGACATCGCCACCGACCCGATGATGGCGCACTGGCGCGAGGCGGCGCTGGCCAGGGGCTACCGCTCCTCGGCGGTGTTTCCGCTGGCGCAGGGCAGGGAGATTTTCGGCGCCTTCACCCTCTACGCCGAGTCGCCGCAAGTCTTCTCCGCCGAGGTGCTGAGCCTGCTGCAGGGGCTGTCCTGGGATCTGTCCTTCGCCCTCGATGCCTTCCTGGAGTCCGAGATGCGGCGAGTGGCGGAGACCGGCCTGAAAAGGCTCAACGAGCAACTGGAGTGGCGGGTGGCGGAACGCACGCGTGAGCTGGAAGCGGCCAATCGCGAGCTCGAATCCTTCAGCTACTCGGTGTCCCACGATCTGCGCGCGCCCTTGCGCTCCATCGACGGCTTCAGCCAGATCGTGCTGAAACGCTATGGCGGGCAACTGGACGAGAAGGGGCGGGGCTATCTCGATCGGGTGCGGCGGGCGAGCCAGCGCATGGGAGGACTGATCGACGACCTGCTGCAATTGGCCAGGATATCCCGCGGGGAGTTGCGCCGTCAGGACGTCGATCTGAGCAGTATCGCTGGGACGGTGATCGAGGAGTTGCGCCACAACGACCCGGGACGCGAGGTGCTGTGCCGGATCCAGGAGGGCCTGTGCGCCTACGGCGATTCCGGCCTGCTGCGGGTGGTGCTGGACAACCTGATCGGCAATGCCTGGAAGTTCACCCGCCACAGCAGCGATCCGCAGATCGAGATTGGGGAGATTGAACAAGCGGGAGAGGTGGTATATTTCGTCCGCGACAACGGCGCCGGTTTCGACGGTGCCTATTCGAACAAGTTGTTTCAGGCATTCCAGCGGCTGCACCGGGAGAGCGAATTCGAGGGCATGGGCATCGGCCTGGCCACCGTGCAGCGGGTGATCAGACGGCACAAGGGATTGATCTGGGCGAAGGGCGAACCGGGCCGGGGTGCCAGCTTCTACTTCACGCTGCCGCAGCGCCAGGGGGTACGGACTTGACGGAAGCGGAGCGTCAGCGCGAGCCGCAAGCGAAGCAATCTTGTCTTGGGCATCTTGACTGAATGATGACGACGATCGAAACGGTTCTGCTGGTGGAGGACAATGCCGACGACGAGGAGCTCACCCGCCTCGCCTTCGAGGAAAACGCCATCGGCGCCGAGCTGGTGGTCGTGCGCGACGGACCGGAAGCGCTGGAATACCTGTTTTGCAGCGGCCGTTACGCCGGCCGGAAAGACTCGCCGCTGCCGCGCCTGGTGCTGCTCGACATCAAACTGCCGAAGGTGGGCGGACACGAGGTGCTCGATAGCATCCGTGCCGACGAACGCACCAGACGCCTTCCCGTGGTCATGATGACGACCAGCAGCGAGGCGAGGGACAGGCAGGACAGCGACCGTCTCGGCGCCGACGGTTTCTTGCGCAAGTCCGTCGATTTCCCCAGTTTCAGCGCGGCGCTGCGCCAGGTGGTGCTGGCCTGGCTGCCCGCGGCGGCGCACTGACGTCCATGGACGCGCTGCGCATCCTGCTGGTCGAGGACTCCGAGGACGATGCCGAGCTGATCCTGGCCGAGCTCTACGATCGCGGCATGACGATCGAGAGCCGGCGCGTCGATACCGAAGCGGCCATGCGCCAAGCCCTGGCCGAGCATCGCTGGGACCTGGTGCTCTCGGACTTCAATCTGCCCCGCTTCAGCGCCGCCGCCGCCTTGTCGCTGCTGCAGCAATCCGGCCTGGACATTCCCTTCATCGTCGTCTCCGGCTTCATCGGCGAGGAGACGGCGGTCGGGATGATGAAGGCGGGCGCCCACGATTTCGTCATGAAGAGCAATCTCGCCCGGCTGGCCGCGGCGATCGCGCGGGAGCTGCGCGAGGCCGAGCTGCGCGTCGCCCATCGCCGGGCGCAGCAGGAACTGCTCGACTCCCGGCGCCAGTTGCAGGCGCTGACCAGCCACCTGCAGACGGTGCGCGAGGAGGAACGCACGCACATCGCGCGCGAGCTGCACGACGAGCTGGGCCAGATGCTGAGCGCGCTGAAGATGGACCTCGCCAGGGTGCGTGGCCGGATTCCGGCGGGCGATGAGGCGCTGGCGAACAAGACCCGGGCGATGGCCGAGTTGATCGATGCCACGCTCGACGCGGTGCGCCGCATCGCGGCCGATCTGCGACCGGTGATGCTGGACGACCTGGGCTTGAGAGCCGCGGTGGAATGGCTGCTGGAGGGCTTCGCCAAGCGCTACGGCGTCGGCTTCAAGCTGGAGACGGCGCTGGACGGCTACCGCCTGGACGATCCGCGGGCCACCGCGGCTTTCCGCATCGTCCAGGAATGTCTGACCAACGTCGCCCGCCACGCCCAGGCGGCTCATGTCGTGGTCATCCTGTCCTATCGCGACGACGAATTGTCGTTATCGGTGAAAGACGACGGCAAGGGACTGGAGCAAGGCGGCGGGCGGCGCAACAGCTACGGACTGGTGGGCATACGCGAGCGCGCCGCCCACTTCGGCGGCGACATGAAGGTCGTCAGCGCCCCGGGCCAGGGGACGTCGGTCGAGGTCCGCCTGCCGCAGATCCCGGTGCGGGAGATCGAGCAGTGATCCGCATCCTCCTGGCCGACGACCACACCCTGGTGCGCGAAGGGCTGAAGCAGATCCTG
>JAJZPJ010000261.1 GCA_021811225.1 Pseudomonadota bacterium | reverse complement strand
AGCACGCCAGCCCGCGTCTGCTCAAGCTGATGAAGCGGCCCGCGAGCAGCGAGAACAACCTGGCGCGGATCCGCGCCTGGCGCGACCTCTGCCCGGAGATCACGATCCGCAGCACCTTCATCACCGGCTTTCCCGGCGAGACCGAGGCCGAGTTCGAGGAACTGCTGCAGTTCCTGGAAGCGGCGCAACTGGACCGCGTCGGCGCCTTCGCCTACTCGCCGGTGGCGGGGGCGGCGGCCAACGAGCTGCCCGGCGCGCTGCCGCTTGAGGTGCGCGAGGAGCGCCGGCGACGACTGATGGAATTCCAGGAGGACATCAGCACCCGCCGCCTGGAGGCGAAGATCGGTAGAACCATCGAGGTGCTGGTCGACGAGGTCGATGAGGACGGCGCGGTGGCCAGAAGCCGGGGCGACGCGCCCGAGATCGACGGCCTGGTCTATGTCACCGACGGCGAGGATCTGGAAGTCGGCGAGTTCGCGCAGGTCACGGTCACCGACTGCGACGTCCATGACCTCTACGCAGAAGTGGCGAAGGGCTAGACGATGGCAGCGAAACCCAAACTCGGCATCGCGCTGGGCGCCGGTTCCGCCCGCGGCTGGTCGCATATCGGCGTGCTCACCGCGCTGGCCGAGGCCGGCATCGAGCCGGACATCGTCTGCGGCTGCTCGATCGGCGCCTTCGTCGGCGCCGCCTACGTCAATGGCGACCTGGAAAAGCTCGAACACTGGGTCACGGCGCTCGACTGGAAGGGCGTGTTCGGGATGTTCGACTTCAGCCTGAAGGGCGGCCTGATCAAGGGCGAGAAGCTGATCGATTTCTTCAGCCGGAATTTCGTCGATCACGATTTCGCCGCGCTGCCCAAGCCCTTCGCCTGCGTCGCCACCGATCTGGAGACGGGCCGGGAGATCTGGCTGAGAGGGGGCAGCGTCGCCGCCGCGGTGCGCGCCTCGATCGCCCTGCCGGGCCTGTTCACGCCGCAACAGCACGACGGCCGGCTGCTGGTCGACGGCGCCCTGGTGAATCCCGTGCCGGTGTCGCTGTGCCGGGCGCAGGGCGCCGACATCGTCATCGCCGTCGATCTCGGCTCGGACCGCAGCGGCCATCTGCACCGCAACGACATGACCGCACCGGACAACTGGCGCAGCCGGCTGCTGCAGCGCTTCGGCCGGAACGGCGCGAACGGCGGCGAGCCGATGCTGCCCTCGCTGGTGGAGGTGCTGGTGGCCAGCGTGAACATCATGCAGGTGCGGATCAGCCGCAGCCGGCTGGCCGGCGAGCCCGCCGACCTGGTGCTGGAGCCGCGCCTGGCGCAGATCGGGCTGATGGACTATCACCGCGGCGTCGAATCGATCGCCGAGGGGCGGGCGGCGGTGGAGCGGATGTGGCCGGCGATCCGCCACGTCCTGGAGATCGCCAAGTGAGCGCATCGCTGGAACGATCGCTGCAGGATATCGTCGGCGCCGGCCAGGTGCTGACTGCCGTCGCCGACATGGCGCCCTACCTCACCGACTGGCGCGGCCGCTATTCCGGCGCGGCGCTCTGCGTGGTGCGGCCGGGGAATACCGAGGAGGTGGCGCGCGTCGTCGCCCGCTGCGCCGAAGCCGGCGTCGCGGTGGTGGCGCAAGGCGGCAACACCGGCCTGGTCGGCGGCGCCACGCCGCTCGCGGGAGATTCCGGCGCTCAGGTGCTGGTGAGCCTCGCAAGGCTCTCCAGGATCCGCGCCATCGATCTGGACAACAACACCATCACCGTCGAAGCCGGCTGCATCCTGCAGCAGGTGCAGCGGGCCGCGGCGGACGCCGGCCGGCTGTTCCCGCTGTCGCTCGCCGCCGAGGGCTCGGCGACCATCGGCGGCAACCTGTCCACCAACGCCGGCGGCGTCCAGGTGCTGCGCTACGGCAACATGCGCGAACTGACCCTGGGCCTGGAGGTGGTGCTCGCCGACGGCCGCGTCTGGAACGGCCTGCGCGGCCTGCGCAAGGACAACACCGGCTACGATCTCAAGCACCTGTTCATCGGCGCCGAAGGCACGCTCGGCCTGATCACCGCGGCGGTGTTGAAGCTCTTCCCGGCTCCGCGCGCCTCCGCCCTCGCCTGGGTCGCGGTCGCCGATCCGGCCGCCGCGGTGGCGCTGTTGCGCCGCCTGCGCGAACAGTGCGGCGAGCGCGTCACCGCCTTCGAGATCGTCGGCCGGCCGGCGCTGGAACTGGTGTTGGAGCACATACCCGCTGCCCGCGACCCGCTGCCCGAAGCCCACGCCTGGCAGGTGCTGGTGGAGCTCACCGACACGCTGGCGGGTTTCGACCTCGATGCCGCGCTGGAATCCGTCCTCGATGCGGAGATCGAGGCGGGCCGGGTGCAGGATGTCGTCATCGCGAAGAGCGGCGCCCAGGCGGCGGCGCTCTGGCGGCTGCGCGAGAACATCTCGGAAGCGCAGCGGATCGAGGGCATCAGCATCAAGCACGACATCGCGGTGCCGGTCTCCGCCATCAGTGAATTCATCGGGCGTGCCGACGCTGCGCTCACCAGACGCTTTCCCGGCGTGCGCATCGTCTGTTTCGGTCACATCGGCGACGGCAACCTGCACTACAACCAGTCGAAGCCCGCGGCGCAGGCCAATGCCGATTTCATCGAACAGAGCGGGGCGGTCAATCGTATCGTGCATGACCTGGTGCACGAGCTCTCCGGCAGCATCTCGGCCGAGCACGGCCTGGGGCAGTTGAAGCGCCTGGAGATCCGCCGCTACAAGAGCGCGGTGGAGCTGGAGCTGATGCGCCGGGTGAAGGCGGCGCTCGATCCGCAGGGTCTCTTGAATCCGGGCAAGGTGCTGTGAAACTATTTTCTGCGGGACGCTTTACACAAAACCGGGCGCTACGTATAATTCGCGCTCTCTTGTGGGGGTATAGCTCAGCTGGGAGAGCGCTTGCATGGCATGCAAGAGGTCCGCGGTTCGATCCCGCGTACCTCCACCAAGTTTGCTGATAGAAGTTTGATGACAGTATTGACCCTATCGTCTAGAGGCCTAGGACAATACCCTTTCACGGTATGAACCCGGGTTCGAATCCCGGTGGGGTCGCCAGGTTGCACCGGGGTTGCTTGAATGGGCAGCCCCTTTTGTTTCGAGCAGGTTTGTTTCAAGCAAGGAGTGGTAGTTCAGTTGGTTAGAATACCGGCCTGTCACGCCGGGGGTCGCGGGTTCGAGTCCCGTCCACTCCGCCAACAA
>JAJZPJ010000260.1 GCA_021811225.1 Pseudomonadota bacterium | reverse complement strand
ATCTGCATTGCGGCGCCAGCGGCGCCGGCCACTTCGTCAAGATGGTGCATAACGGCATCGAGTACGGCCTGATGGCGGCTTACGCCGAGGGCCTGAACATCCTGAAGAACGCCGACGCCGGCAAGCGCGCGCGCGCCGCGGATGCGGAGACGGCGCCGCTCATGGACGCCGAGTATTACCGCTACGACCTGAACCTGGCGCAGATCGCCGAGCTCTGGCGCCGGGGCAGCGTGATCGGCTCCTGGCTGCTGGATCTGAGCGCGAGCTCGCTCGCCGCCGACCCGGATCTGGAAAGTTATGCCGGCCGCGTCTCGGATTCCGGCGAGGGCCGCTGGACGATCGCGGCGGCGATCGACGAAGGCGTGCCGGTCCCGGTGTTGAGCGCGGCGCTGTTCGAGCGCTTCGGCTCGCGCGGCAATGCGGATTTCGCCAATCGCGCGCTGTCGGCGCTGCGCAAGGAGTTCGGCGGCCATGAAGAAAAAAAGGGGGAGGGCTGAGATGAAGCAGATCCGGGGCGACGCGTCGGACGCGCTGGTGCTGTTCGGGGTCAGCGGCGATCTCGCGCACAAGAAGATCTTTCCCTCGCTCTACGCGATGGCCAAGCGCGGCAAGCTCGGGGTGCCGGTGATCGGCGTCGCCTCCTCCGACTGGAATCTGGCGCAATTGCGCCGGCACGCCGAGGACGGCATCCGGCAATCGGGGAAAATCGACGACCGGGCGGCGCTGCGCCGCCTGCTCGCCCAGTTGCGCTATGTCGATGGCGACTACCAGGACCCGGCGACCTTCCAGGCGCTCAAGGCAGCGCTGGGTGACGCCCGGCACCCGGCGCACTATCTCGCCATCCCGCCGGCGCTGTTCGCGACGGTGATCCGGGGCCTGGGCGCCGCCGGCCTGGGCGAGGGCGCCCGGGTCATCGTCGAGAAGCCCTTCGGCCGCGACCTGGCCTCGGCGCGGGCCTTGAACCGCGTCGCCCATGCGGTGTTCCCGGAAGACTCGATCTTCCGCATCGACCACTTCCTGGCCAAGGAAGCGATCATGAACATCCTCTATTTCCGCTTCGCCAATGCCTTCCTGGAACCGATCTGGAATCGCAACTACGTCTCCAGCGTGCAGATCACCCTGTCCGAGAA
Organism: Pseudomonadota bacterium; assembly: GCA_021811225.1. Classification (GTDB taxonomy): domain Bacteria; phylum Pseudomonadota; class Gammaproteobacteria; order Burkholderiales; family Rhodocyclaceae; genus CAIYYX01. Next base: position 2,105 of record JAJZPJ010000260.1, on the reverse strand, counting down.
TTTCGGCGTCGGCGGCCGCGGCGCATTCTACGAGACCGCCGGCTGCCTGCGCGACGTGGTCCAGAACCATCTGTTCCAGATCGTCGCGCTGCTCGCCATGGAGCCGCCCGCCTACCGGGGCTTCGGCGCCGTGCATGGCGAGACGGCCAGCGTCTTCCAGGCCATGCGGCCGGTGGCGCCCGAGGATCTGGTGCGCGGCCAGTACGCCGGCTACCGCAAGGAGCCGGGCGTGGCCAGGAATTCCGACGTCGAGACCTTCTGCGCCCTGCGCCTGTTCATCGACTCGTGGCGCTGGCAGGGAGTGCCGTGGTACCTGCGTTCGGGCAAGTGCCTGGCGGAAACGGCGGCGGAGGTGATCGTCCGTTTGAAGCCGCCGCCGCAGCGGCTGTTCGCCGACTCGGCGCCCGCCGACGGCGTGTCCAACTATCTGCGCTTTCGCCTCTCGCCCAATGCCGCCGTGGCGCTGGCCGCGCGCGTCAAGAGCGCCGGACAGGAGTACCTCGGCGAGCAGCGCGAGCTCTACCTGCTCGACGAGCGCCCGGGAGAGGAGGCGCCCTACGAGCGGCTGCTGGGCGACGCCATGGCCGGCAACGGCGCGCTGTTTACCCGCGAGGACGCGGTCGAGGCCGCCTGGGCGGCGGTCGATCCGGTCCTGAAGCGGCATCAGCCCAGCCTGCCCTACCCGCGCGGCAGCTGGGGGCCCAAGGCAGCGGACGCGCTGATCGCGGCGGACGGCGGCTGGCACGCGCCGCGTCCGGTGCCCGCATGACGATTATCTGCACAATGGCGGTTTTCGGGCCAGCCAGGCCCGCCGATGGAAAACGGGAGACGACATGAATGCGACGCGACAGCTTCACGAGCTGGGCCAAAGCCTCTGGCTCGACAACATCACCCGCGAGTTGCTGACCAGCGGCACGCTCGGCCGCTACATCGGGGAGCTGTCGGTGACCGGGCTCACCTCCAATCCGACGATTTTCGATCAGGCGATCGGGACCGGCGCCTACGACGAGGCCATCCGCAACAAGGCGGACGAGGGCAAGTCGGGCGAAGCCTTGTTCTTCGAGCTCGCCCTGGAAGACCTGAGCCGGGCCGCCGATCTGTTCCGTCCGGTCCATGACGCCAGCGGCGGCGTCGACGGCTGGGTGTCGCTGGAGGTGTCGCCCCTGCTCGCCGACGACAGCGCCGGCACCGTCAAGGCGGCGGCGCAACTGCATGCGCGCGCGCAACGCCCCAATCTGTTCATCAAGATCCCCGGGACCGGCGCCGGCCTGCCGGCGATCGAGGAATCGATCTTCGCCGGCGTGCCGGTCAATGTCACGCTGCTGTTCTCGCGCGAGCACTACCTCGCCGCCGCCGACGCCTACATGCGCGGCATCGAGCGGCGCATCGCCGCCGGCCGCGATCCGAGGGTGGCCTCGGTGGCGTCGCTGTTCGTCAGCCGCTGGGACGTCGCGGTCAGGGACAAGGTGTCGGACGAGTTCCGCAACCGTCTGGGCATCGCCATCGCGCTGCGCAGCTACCGGGCCTACCGCGAACTGCTGGCGTCACCGCGCTGGCTGAAGCTGGCCGCCGCCGGCGCACGGCCGCAACGCCTGCTGTGGGCCAGCACCGGCACCAAGGACCCGGCGGCCCCGGACGTCCTCTACGTCGAAGCGCTGGCGGCAGCCGATACCATCAACACCCTGCCCGAGAAGACCTTGCTCGCCTTCGCCGACCACGGCAAGCTCGGCAAGAGGTTGCCGCTTGATGCGGGCGATGCCGAAGCGGTGATCGCGGCATTCGCCCGCGAGGGGGTGAACGACGAAGCGCTCGCCGCCGACCTTCAGCGCCAGGGCACCGCCGCCTTCGCCGCGTCCTGGCGCGATCTGATCGCCCGCATCGCCGCGAAGGGCGCGGTGCTGCAGCAGGGGAGGCGGGCATGAGCGGCGCGCCGGCGCAGAGCCTGAGCGGGCGCCCGGCGTGGCGGGCGCTCGAAGCGCATTGCGCGACGATCCGCAATCTCCCGCTGCGCCAGCTCTTCGCCGAGGATCCCGGCCGGGGCGAGCGCCTCTGCCTGGAGGCCGCGGGCATCTACCTCGACTACTCGAAGAACCGCGTCAGCGACG
>JAJZPJ010000032.1 GCA_021811225.1 Pseudomonadota bacterium | reverse complement strand
CGCCTGGCTGCAGCAAAGTTGCCCATCGAGACGACATTCGTAACTCGTCACGTGGGGTAATCATGAAAGCGACAGAATTGAGAACCAAGGATACCGCCGCCCTGAACAAGGAGCTTCTGGATTTGCGCAAAGCGCAGTTCTCCATGCGCATGCAGATGGCGACGCAGCAACTCACCAACAATAGCCAGATCGGCAAGGTGCGCAAGGATATCGCGCGTGTCAAAACCATACTGCGCGAAAGGGGCGAGGCGAAATGAACCAGGCTACAGTAAAAGAGCGCCGCACTCTGACCGGACGCATTGTCAGCGACAAGATGCAAAAGACCGTGACGGTCCTGGTCGAGCGTCGCGTTAAGCACGCGGTGATCGGAAAAATATTGACGCGGACGCAAAAATACCATGCCCACGTCGAAGGCGATGAGGCTAAGACCGGCGATGTGGTGATGATCGAGGAGTGTGCACCGATTTCCAAGACCAAAGCCTGGCGAGTTATCCAGATTCTGGAAAAGGGAAGGGCAATATGATTGGGCGGGCTATTGACAGATACTGGAAATAGCCGCATAATTTCTGTCTTTGCTTTACAACGGCGCTGTTGACGCGCCGCAGCCTACCTCCGTACTTCTTAAGGTACTCACGGGGTCCAAGACTGATCGCGATAGCCTTCGGGCCGGCCTGTTAAGCGCGAATTAAGTTGGAGAGATGAAATGATACAAATGCAAACCGTGCTGAATGTGGCCGACAATACCGGCGCTCGTTCTGTCATGTGCATCAAGGTATTGGGTGGCTCTAAGCGCCGTTATGCCGGTATTGGCGATGTCATCAAGGTCAGCATCAAGGATGCTGCTCCGCGTGGACGGGTCAAGAAGGGCGAGGTCTATAGCGCCGTGGTGGTACGTACCGCCAAGGGAGTGCGCCGTTCCGACGGATCGTTGGTGAAGTTCGACGGAAATGCCGCTGTGCTGCTCAATAATAAGCTGGAGCCGATCGGTACCCGCATCTTCGGACCGGTGACGCGTGAGCTGCGCAACGAGCGTTTCATGAAGATCGTTTCGCTGGCGCCCGAAGTGCTGTGATGGTGCTTTGCGTGCATCCTCGTAAATCTAAGGATTTGTCATGAACAAAATGCGCAAGGGCGATGCTGTTATCGTCATCTCGGGCAAAGATAAGGGCAGGCGTGGCACGGTGCTTCGCCGCGTAGACGACGAACGTGTCGTCGTCGAGGGTGTGAATCGCGTCAAGAAGCACGTCAAACCCAACCCGATGAAAAACCAGCAAGGCGGCATCGTCGAGATGGAGATGCCGATTCAGATATCCAATGTGGCGTTGTATAACCCGGCCACGCAGAAGGCTGACCGCGTAGGCTTCAAGACTTTGGACGATGGCCGTAAGGTGCGGGTGTTCAAGGCCAATGGCGAAGTTGTGGACGCGTAAGGACAAATCATGGCGCGCTTGCAGGAATTTTATAAAGAATCTGTGATGCCGGAGTTGCAGCAGAAATTTAGCTACAAGTCGGTCATGGAGGTGCCCCGTATCACCAAGATTACGCTCAATATGGGCGTTGGCGAGGCGGTCGGCGATAAGAAGGTGATGGAGCACGCGGTTAGCGATATGACCAAGATTGCCGGTCAGAAGCCCGTCGTCACGGTGGCACGCAAGGCTATCGCCGGCTTCAAGATTCGCGAGGGCTACCCAATCGGCTGCATGGTGACTTTACGCGGGGACAGGATGTACGAGTTCCTCGATCGCTTCATCACTATTGCCATGCCGCGCATCCGCGATTTTCGCGGTGTATCGGGCAAGAGTTTTGACGGTCGCGGTAACTACAATATTGGCGTCAAGGAGCAGATTATTTTTCCCGAGATCGAGTACGACAAGATCGACACGTTGCGCGGGATGAATGTCAGCATCACGACGACTGCGAAGAACGACGAGGAAGCGAAGGCTTTACTCGCGGCTTTTAAATTCCCTTTCAAGAACTGAGGGAGTCATGGCGAAACTTTCAGTTATTAATCGCGAAGGCAAGCGCGCCAAGTTGGTGGCCAAGTACGCCGCCAAGCGCAGCGAGCTTCTCGCTATCATCAACAATGCCAAGCTTTCGGAAGAGGAGCGCATGGCGGCACGGCTCAAAGTGCAGCAGTTGCCGCGCAATGCAAACCCGACGCGCCAGCGCAACCGCTGCCAGATTACCGGTCGTCCGCGTGGTGTTTTCCGCAAGTTTGGGCTATGCCGCCTCAAGCTGCGCGAAGCGGTCATGCGTGGCGAAGTGCCCGGCATGACCAAGTCCAGCTGGTAAGGAGATCGTTATGAGCATGACTGACCCGATCGCCGATATGCTGACCCGTATCCGCAACGCGCAAATGGCGCAGAAGGGTGCTGTGGTTATGCCCTCTTCCAAGCTCAAGTTGGCGATTGCCGCCGTGTTGAAGGACGAGGGCTACATCGAGCATTTCGCAGTACGCGAGAACGACGGCAAGCCCGAGCTCGACATTGCGCTCAAGTATTATGCCGGCCAGCCGGTGATTGAGCGCATCGAGCGCGTCAGCCGGCCAGGTTTGCGCGTTTATAAAGGCTGCGTCGATTTGCCGCGTGTTATGAATGGCCTCGGCGTCGCCATCGTTTCTACGCCCAAAGGCGTGATGACTGACCGCAAGGCTCGCGCCGGCAATCTCGGCGGCGAAGTCTTGTGTATCGTGGCATAAGGGGATAACGATGTCACGAATCGCAAAATATCCGGTTGAGTTGCCGAAGGGCGTGGACGTGGTGATCGGCGCAGCCGAAATCAGCGTCAAAGGTCCGCTCGGTACGCTCAAGCAGTTCATGTTGCCTGCCGTTCAGGTCGAGCGCGACGGAGATAGGTTGCAGTGCAAGGCTGTTACCGGAGCTGACAACGGCGGTGCCATGTCCGGCACGATGCGCGCGCTGCTCAACAATATGGTCGCCGGCGTCACCAAAGGCTTCGAGAAGAGGCTGACGCTGATCGGCGTCGGCTATCGCGCCCAGGCTCAAGGCGATAAGCTCAATCTGTCGCTCGGCTTTTCGCACCCGGTGGTGCACGAGATGCCCATAGGCATCAAGGTCGAGACCCCGACGCAGACCGAAGTCGTTATCAAGGGGATAGACAAACAACTGGTAGGCCAGGTGGCCGCCGAAGTTCGTGCATATCGTTCGCCGGAGCCCTATAAAGGCAAAGGCGTGCGCTACGCGGACGAAAAGGTGGTCCTCAAGGAAACCAAGAAGAAGTAAGGGTGTGAAAATGGACAAGAAGCTGGCGCGTTTGCGCAGAGCCCGCAAAACCCGGGCAAAAATTGCCGAACTCAAGGCGGTTCGTCTCGCCGTGCATCGGACTAACTGCCATATTTATGCTCAGGTTTATTCGAGCTGCGGCACGCAGGTTCTCGTTGCCGCATCGACGGCAGAGAGCGAAATACGCGGCCAAATAGCTAACGGCGGCAACGTCAAGGCTGCGGAACTCGTAGGCAAGCTGATTGCCGAGCGGGCTAAGGCGAAAGGTATCGAGCAGGTGACCTTCGATCGTTCGGGTTTCCACTACCATGGTCGCGTCAAGGCGTTGGCGGAAGCGGCGCGCGCTGGCGGGCTCAAGTTTTAAGCGAGGCAATCAATGGCTAAACCGCAAACCAGAAAGCAGCAAACCACGACCGAACAGCGCGATGATGGTATTCGCGAGAAAATGGTTGCGATCAATCGCGTCACCAAGGTTGTCAAGGGGGGGCGCATTCTGGGCTTCGCCGCATTGACGGTCGTTGGCGATGGTGATGGCAGCGTCGGCATGGGCAAGGGCAAGTCGCGCGAAGTGCCGGTAGCGGTGCAAAAAGCGATGGAAGAGGCTAGGCGCAAAATGAATCGCGCCAGTCTGAAGGACGGCACTTTGCAGCATTCGGTGATCGGCAGACACGGGGCCTCACGAGTGCTGATGCAACCGGCCGCGGCCGGTACCGGCATCATTGCCGGTGGTCCAATGCGGGCAGTTTTCGAAGTGGCTGGCGTGACCGATGTGGTGGCGAAGATTATCGGTTCGTCCAATCCGTATAACGTTGTCCGCGCAACTTTGAATGGATTGCTTGCCATGAGCACTCCCTCGGAGATTGCTGCCAAACGCGGCAAGAGCGTACAGGAAATTCTGGAGTAAGCGAGATGGCTGAGAAAAAACTCAAGGTGACTCTGGTGAAGAGCGTCATCGGAACCAAGCAGGATCACCGTGCTACGGTTCGCGGACTCGGACTGCGACGCCTGAATTCAAGCGCCGTGCTCGAAGATACCGCGGCGGTTCGCGGCATGATCAACAAGGTCGCCTACCTAGTGAAGTGCGAAGGATAAGACGATGCGACTCAATAATCTGAAACCTGCCGATGGCTCCACTCACTCCAAGAAGCGTGTCGGCCGCGGTATTGGCAGCGGCCTGGGGAAGACTGCGGGCCGCGGCCATAAGGGGCAGAAATCGCGCGCCGGCGGTTTCCACAAGGTCGGTTTCGAGGGCGGGCAGATGCCATTGCAACGCCGCCTGCCGAAGCGCGGCTTTGTTTCCTTGACGCACAGCCGCAACGTCGAGGTTCGCCTTTCTGAACTGGAGAAACTGCCACTCGACGAGATCGACCTGCTGTCCTTGAAGCAGGCAGGTGTCGTGCCTGGCGACGCACTGTCGGCGAAGGTGATCCTGTCCGGCAAGCTCACGCGCAAGATCGCCCTGACCGGCATTGGTGCCACAAAGGGTGCCCGTGCTGCCATCGAGGCCCTCGGCGGTAGCGTTGCTGAGCCTGCGGCAGCACCCGTTGCGGCAAGCTGAGGCCAAATTAATGGCCAATCCAGCTGCGACTACTAAGTCCGGAAAATTCGGCGATCTCTGGCGTCGGCTGTGGTTTCTGCTGGGTGCATTGGTAGTCTATCGGATCGGTGCGCACATTCCGGTTCCTGGCATCGACCCTGTCCGTCTAGCTGAGCTATTTTCCTCTCAGAAGGGCGGTATCCTCGGGGTTTTTAATCTGTTCTCGGGCGGGGCGCTGTCGCGGTTTACTATCTTCGCGCTGGGGATCATGCCTTATATCTCCTCTTCGATCATCATGCAATTGATGGCGATTGCCTCGCCACAGCTTGAAGCGCTGAAGAAGGAAGGCCAGGCAGGGCAGCGAAAGATCACCCAGTACACCCGTTACGGTACGGTTGGGCTGGCATTGTTTCAGGCGCTGGGGATTTCCATTGCCCTGGAGTCGCAGGCCGGGCTGGTACTCGATCCGGGTCTGGGTTTCCGCGTTACCGCCGTGACCACGCTGGTGACCGGGACGATGTTCCTGATGTGGCTGGGCGAGCAGGTGACCGAGCGCGGCCTGGGCAACGGCATTTCCATGATTATCTTTGCCGGTATCGCTGCGGGTTTGCCCAATGCCGTGGCCGGCTTGTTCGAACTGGTGCGTACGGGCGCCATGAACCCGCTCTCGGCGCTGTTCGTGATCGCCCTGGTCATCTTGGTCACTGCCCTGGTGGTGTTCGTCGAGCGCGGGCAACGCAAAATCCTGGTCAACTATGCCAAGCGGCAGGTGGGCAACAAGATCTATGGCGGCCAGAGCTCGCACCTGCCCCTCAAGCTCAACATGTCTGGGGTTATTCCGCCGATTTTCGCCTCCTCGATAATCCTCTTTCCGGCGACGGTGGCTGGTTGGTTCGGCTCATCCAAAGGCTTGGGTTGGCTGAAAGACATTGCCTCAACGCTCTCTCCCGGCCAGCCGATCTACGTTCTGCTGTACGCGACCGCAATCATATTTTTCTGCTTCTTTTATACCGCATTGGTGTTCAATTCGAAGGAGACCGCGGACAATTTGAAGAAGAGCGGGGCATTCGTTCCGGGTATTCGCCCTGGCGATCAGACTTCGCGCTATATCGACAAAATTCTGATGCGCCTGACCTTGGCCGGTGCCATCTACGTTACCCTGGTTTGCCTCCTGCCCGAGTTCCTGATCCTGAAGTGGAACGTACCGTTCTATTTCGGCGGAACGTCGCTGCTGATTATCGTCGTCGTGACCATGGACTTCATGTCCCAGGTTCAAGCCTACATCATGTCGCATCAGTACGAGAGCCTCTTGAAGAAGGCTAACTTCAAGGGTGCCGGTTTCCCGGGACGATAGGCATGGCCAAGGAAGACATGATTGAAATGCAGGGGGAGGTCACCGAGAACCTCCCCAATGCGACCTTTCGGGTCAAGCTGGAGAATGGCCATGTGGTTCTCGGGCATATTTCGGGCAAGATGCGCATGCATTACATCCGCATCTTGCCCGGAGACAAAGTGACAGTGCAGTTGACTCCCTACGACCTCACCAAAGGCCGTATTGTCTTCCGCGCCAAATAAGTAGAAATTCTTGGAGAAGCATCATGAAAGTTCTGGCTTCGGTCAAATGCATCTGCCGCCACTGCAAAATCATCCGCCGCAAGCGCGTGGTTCGGGTCATCTGTAGCGATCCTCGCCACAAGCAGCGCCAAGGTTGATTTCGGTGGATTTATAATTTATAATTTTCTGTTCCCCGTTTCAGGGAACGTTTGAGAAATAGGTGAGCATATGGCCCGCATCGCTGGGGTAAACATCCCGAACCATCAACACGCCGAAATTGCCCTGACCGCAATTTACGGTGTCGGCCGTTCGCGCGCGCAGAAAATCTGCGATGCGGCTGCCGTCAAGCGTACGACCAAAGTCAAGGATCTTACCGACGCGGAGATGGAGCGGCTGCGCGAGGCGGTCGGCAAGTTCAGCATCGAGGGCGATCTGCGCCGCGAAGTGACCATGAACATCAAGCGGCTGATGGATCTCGGCTGCTATCGCGGCCTGCGCCACCGCCGCGGTCTGCCGGTTCGCGGCCAGCGTACCCGTACCAACGCACGCACCCGCAAGGGTCCGCGTAAGGCCATTGCTGGCTCGAAGAAATGACCAAGGAATTGATGAACCATGGCTAAGACCGCAACCAAAGTCCGCAAGAAGGTCAAGAAGAACGTTGCCGAGGGCATCGCTCACGTGCACGCATCGTTCAACAACACCATCATCACCATTACCGATCGCCAGGGCAACGCGCTGGCGTGGGCGACCTCCGGCGGCGCCGGCTTCAAGGGCTCGCGCAAGAGCACTCCATTCGCTGCCCAGGTGGCAGCCGAAGCCGCCGGTAAGGGGGCGCTGGAGTGCGGGGTGAAGAACCTGGAGGTGCGCATCAAGGGTCCCGGCCCCGGTCGGGAATCCGCGGTACGGGCGCTCAACGCGCTCGGCATGAAGATCACCAGCATCACCGACATTACGCCGATTCCGCACAATGGTTGCCGGCCGCCCAAGCGCCGTCGCATCTGAGTGCTCGCATTCCCCGGCGTTATTGACTGAATTTAAGGAGTAAACGTGGCCCGCAATCTTGATCCCAAGTGCCGCCAGTGCCGTCGCGAAGGCGAGAAGCTGTTCCTGAAAGCCGAGAAGTGCTTTACGGACAAATGCTCGGTCGAACGGCGCGCTTATGCACCCGGCCAGCATGGCCAGAAATCAGGCCAGCGCCTGTCCGGCTACGGCACGCAACTACGCGAAAAGCAGAAGATTCGCCGTATCTATGGAATCCTGGAGCGCCAGTTCCGCAGAATCTTCGCTGCCGCCGAAGGCCGTAAGGGCCAGACCGGCGAAAACTTGCTGCAGTTGCTCGAAGGCCGTCTAGATACCGTCGCCTACCGCATGGGCTTCGGCGGTTCGCGCGCAGAGTCGCGTCAGTTGGTGCGTCACAACGGTGTGCTGGTCAACGGCAAGCGCGTCAATATTCCATCTTATAGCGTGCGCCCGGGCGATGTGGTGCAGATGACCGACAGCGCGCGCGCGCAATTGCGGGCCAAGGCGGCGATCGAAGCGGCGGAGTCGCGCGGCTTCCCGGAATGGCTCGAGGTTGATGCTAAAGCCGGCAAAGGCGTGTTCAAGGCCTATCCGCAGCGCTCTGAACTGCCGGCGACGATCAACGAAGGCTTAGTGGTCGAACTTTACTCGCGCTAACCGGCGCCCAGCGGGGGTTTCTCTACCCCGCGCAATGAGCGCTTCCAATTTGAAGGAATGCAGATGCAAAGCAGTGCACTTCTGAAACCGCGCATTATCGACGTGCAGACACTTTCACCGGTCCATGCGCGCATCGTGATGGAGCCGTTCGAGCGCGGCTATGGGCATACGCTGGGGAACGCCTTGCGCCGTATTCTGCTGTCGTCGATGCCCGGCTATGCGCCCACCGAAGCCGCAATCGAGAGCGTATTGCATGAATACTCGACGCTCGATGGCGTGCGCGAAGATGTTGTCGATATCCTGCTCAATCTGAAGGGCGTGGTGCTCAAGCTGCACAACCGTCCCGAGGCGCTGTTGACCTTGAGCAAGAAGGGCGAGGGGGTAGTGACGGCCGGCGATATTGAAGTCAGCCACGACGTCGAAATCATCAATCCCGACCACGTCATCGCGCACATTGCTCCCGGCGGCAAGCTCGACATGCAGATCAAGGTCGAGATGGGGCGTGGCTATGTACCGGCCAATCTTCGTCCGACCGACAAGGAAACCAAGGGCATCGGCCACATCATGCTCGACGCCTCCTTCAGCCCGGTGCGCCGTGTCAGTTACGCGGTCGAGTCGGCGCGCGTCGAACAGCGTACCGATCTCGACAAGCTGATCATCGACATCGAGACCAATGGCGCCATCGATCCCGAGGAGGCGATCCGCTATGCGGCACGCATCCTGGTGGATCAGCTCTCGGTGTTCGCCGATCTCGAAGGCACGCCGATGTCGATCGAGGCCCCGAAGCAGACCACGGTCGATCCGATTCTGCTGCGTCCGGTCGATGATCTTGAACTGACGGTGCGCTCGGCGAATTGCCTGAAGGCCGAGAATATCTACTATATCGGCGATTTGATTCAGCGTACCGAAACCGAGCTGCTCAAGACGCCCAATCTCGGCCGCAAGTCGCTCAACGAAATCAAGGAAGTCCTCGCCTCGCGCGGCCTGACTCTCGGCATGAAGCTCGAGGGATGGCCGCCGCTGGGACTCGAAAAACTGTCCTGAGACACGCTCGGGTAGAACACTGAAAGAGGTTTGACATGCGTCACGGTAATGGATTGCGAAAGCTAAACCGCACTTCGGCGCATCGCCTGGCGATGCTGCGTAACATGACCAACTCTCTGCTTCGGCACGAGGCGATCAAGACCACCCTGCCCAAGGCCAAGGAGCTGCGGCGCGTGGTGGAACCTATGATCACCCTGGGCAAGAAGCCGTCGCTGGCCAACCGGCGTCTGGCCTTCGACCGCCTGCGCGATCGCGAGAACGTGGTCAAGTTGTTCGATGAAATCGGCCCGCGCTTTGCGCAACGCAATGGCGGCTATCTGCGCATTCTCAAGATGGGCTTTAGAATCGGCGATAATGCACCGATGTGCTTGGTGCAGTTGCTGGATCAACCGGAGCAAGGCGAGGCCGCCGCCGAATAGCCGGTGAGCGGGCTCGGCAATAAAAAGGCCAGGTGTTTCCTGGCCTTTTTATTGCGCTGTTGCCTGTCTCCTCGGGCTTCGCAGACCCTCACTCTCGGCGCAGCAGAGCGTACAGCGCCAGCACGGTGAGGAAGGTGAATGCCACCAGCGACCATTCCGCGATCGACAGGCCGAGCATTTTCCAGGCTGGGTCTGAGCATAGGCCGCTGGCGTGGAACAACAGCGGCATCCGATCGCCGGCCCAATCGACGAACGATTCCCACCAGGCTTCGGTGCCGCTGCACTGGGTATCCTGGGCAAAGCGCTGAATGTAGGTCTGATAGCCGGCGACGAAAGTGCCCGCCCCGGCGCTCGCCGCCATCAGCAGCGCGGCGAAGCGTCGCCAGCCTCGATGGCCGCCGGCTGCCAGGCCGAGCAGCGCGGCGACGGAGAGCATCAAGTAGAGCATGCGCTGCCAAATACACAGCGGGCAGGCGGCAAGGTGGAGCAGCTGCGCCAGGGTGATGCCGCTCGCCACCAAGCCGACGCCGATCACCAGGGAAATGCCGAACGGGGCTCGCGGGTATTGCTTCAGGCGGTGAAGAATGGACATGTTGTTTGCTCTCGGTGGCGGACTCTGGGCGGACAGGCGCGTGCGTCAATAGCTCGGACGACGGCTGCATTTTATCAGAGGATCATGCCGGCACCGACGGTGTGGTTGTTGCTCCCGTCAATGACGACGAAGGCGCCGGTGCTTCGATTTTGCCCATAGGAATCGACGCACAACGCGCTCGCCAGCCTGAATCTCACCCGGGCGATGTCGTTCGTCAGCAGTCGCCCCGCGGTGTGCTGTTCCAGCGTGTTGATGTCGAGCCGGTGGCCGATCTCGACAAGCTGGCCCTGCACCTCGCGCGTCGTGTGCCGCAGCAGATACTTGCGTTTGGGATCCAGCGGCGCTTCTCCCAGCCAGCACAGCATCGCTTCGAATTCCTTGACGATCCGGGGCGACTCTTCCCTTCTGACGATCATGTCGCCGCGCGAGATGTCGATCGCGTCTTCCATGAGCAGCGTCACCGAGCGTCCGGCACCGGCGTATGGCACCGATCCGTCCATGATCCGGATGTCCCGCACCCGCGTTTCACGGCCGGATGGCAGGACCAGCACGGCATCGCCGACGGCGACCGCCCCCGACTCGATGCGCCCCATATAGCCCCTGAAATCGCGGTGCTCAGGGCTTTGCGGGCGGCAGACATACTGGACCGGAAAGCGCAGGCGGCGGTCGCCCTCGCTGCGCGCCGAGGGCGTCGATTCGAGCGTCTCGAACAGAGTCGCCCCCCGGTACCAGTCGAGCTTGTCGCCGCGCTCGACGACCATGTCGCCGTTGAGCGCCGAGACCGGAATGAAGTGCGGGAGGAATCTGGCCGCCGCGCTGCCGAGGCGCTCCGCGAATTGCAGATAGTGACTGCGGATTTCCTCAAAGCGCTCCCGGGAGTGGCCGACCAGATCGATCTTGTTTACGGCGACCACGATATGCGGAATGCCGAGCAGATGGGCGATGCAGGCATGGCGTCGGGTCTGGGTCAGCACACCTCGGCGGGCATCGATCAGAATGACCGCGAGGTCGGCGGTGGATGCCGCCGTGACCATGTTCCGGGTGTATTGCTCGTGACCGGGAGCGTCGGCCACGATGTACTTGCGCCGGCCGCTGGTGAAGTAGCGGTAAGCCACATCGATGGTGATGCCCTGCTCGCGCTCGGCTTGCAGCCCGTCGGTCAGCAGCGACAGATCGACCGCCTCCAGGCCGCGGCGCTGCGAGCTGCGCGTGATGGCCGACAGGGTGTCGGAGAGGATCGCCTTGCAGTCGAAGAGCAGGCGGCCGATGAGCGTGCTCTTGCCGTCGTCGACGCTGCCGCAGGCGAGAAAGCGCAGCAGACCGTTGTCGAATTCCGGAAGTCGTTCGATAGCCGACATCAGAAATACCCCGCCATCTTGCGCTGCTCCATGGCCGCCTCGGAAGCCTGATCGTCCAGGCGCGTGGCGCCGCGCTCACTCACCGTGGCGAGCGCAGTCTCGGCGATGATTTTGCCCACGCTGTCGGCGTCCGATTCGACGGGCGCCGTGCAGGTGATGTCGCCGACGGTGCGAAAGCGCACCGAGAGCTGCTCCACCCGGTCGCCCTTGCCCGCCGGGGTCAGCCAGGTGACCGGCGCGAGCAATGTGCCCTGACGGCCGCTGCGGCGGACCACCGGGCGGCGATGGGCGAAGTAGATCGAAGGAAGTTCCAGCCGCTCGCGCTCGATGTACCGCCACACGTCCATCTCGGTCCAGTTGGAGATCGGAAAAGCACGAATGTTTTCGCCCTTGCAGGTGCGCGCGTTGTAAATGTCCCATAACTCCGGCCGCTGAGCCTTCGGATCCCACTGACCGGATTCGTCGCGGAAGGAAAAAATGCGTTCCTTGGCTCGCGCCTTCTCCTCGTCGCGCCGGGCGCCGCCGATGCAGGCGTCGAACTCGAACTCGGCGATGGCTTCGAGCAGCGTCACCGACTGATGCCGGTTGCGCGCTTCGTCAGGCGACTTCAGCACCGCCGTGCCGCGCGCCAGCGAATCATCGAGGCAGCGCACGATCAAGCGCTCGCCCAGCATCTCGGCGTAGCGGTCGCGACAGGCGATCACCTCCGGATAGTTGTGCCCGGTATCGATGTGCAGCAGCGGAAACGGGAAGCGCCCCGGCCGGAAGGCTTTTTCCGCCAGGCGCAGCAAGCAGATCGAATCCTTGCCGCCGGAGAAGAGCAAGGCCGGATTGGCGCACTGCCCCGCGACCTCGCGCAGAATGTGGATGGCCTCGGATTCCAGCCATTCAAGATGGGAGAGCGGCTGCCCAACCGCAACGGCGGTCATGCTGACCTCAAAGCGGCGGCCAGCGTGGACTCGTCGGCGTTCTCAGGTAGCGTAGTGCGGACAGAAACCGGAATGCGGTGAAGCCCGCATTCCTTGGTGTCGGCACTTTGGCTACGGCCGGTGCTTCGCGCCTTAACGTCGCCTTCGTCGATGTTAGCCTGCGTCGAAGTCCCGAGCGTGACGAGCGGACTTCTGTGAAGTCCGCATTCCTTGGTGTCGGCACTTTCCCACCACCAGCGGCCGGCGCGGAGATCTTCGCCCGCGGCGATTGCGCGGGTGCAGGGGGCGCAGCCGATGCTGGGGTAGCCGCGGTCGTGCAAGGCGTTGTAGGGTACGCCTGTGCCGCGTAGGTAAGCCCATACATCCTGTTCGCTCCACTCGACCAGCGGATTGAATTTCATGAGGCCGTTTGTCGCGTCGAATTGCCGTAGCGGCAGCGCCTCGCGGCTGGGCGCCTGCTGTGCGCGCATTCCGGTGATCCAGGCCCGCTTGCCGGCCAGCGCGCGCCTTAGCGGCTCCACCTTGCGTACCTGGCAGCAGGCGCGGCGCAGCTCGACGGAGTCGAAGAAGGCGTTGATGCCGTGGTTTGCCGTGTACTCTTCGATCAGGTCGTGGCGGGGGTAGAAGAGCTTGAGCCTGAGTCCGTAATGACGCCGGATGTCCTGCATCAACGCGTGAGTCTCCTGCGGCAGGCGGCCGCTGTCGAGGGAGAAAATCTCGATCGCCAATCCCCCGCGCAGGATCAGATCGGTCAGCACCATGTCCTCGGCGCCCAGGCTGTTGGCGAAGACCGCCGGGGCGTGCGCGTCGGCAATATCGGCCAGGAGCCGGGCCGCTGCCGCGACCTTGCCGGCCAGCGGGCTGCTCAGTTTGTCGGAATCGAAGTGAGCGCTCATGGGTCGGCTTGAGCTCATGCCGCCAGCCTCGTGGGGCCGGCGGCCGGGCCAGCGGCCCGCTGGTAGGCGGCGCTGAAATCGGCGAGGCCCGCCATCGCCGCGTCGATGTTCCTGTCGGCGCGGACGGCGAATGCATCGAAGCCGACGCGGGCAAGATAGAACAACTGATCGCGCAGCACGTCGCCGATTGCGCGCAGTTCGCCGCCGTAGCCGTAACGCGTGCGCAAAAGCCGTGCCGTGGAATAGCCGCGGCCGTCGGTGAACTTCGAGAACTCGACGGCGATGACGCTGAAGTCATCCAGGTCCGCAGCGATTGCCTCCGGCCCCTCTTCGGCGCTGAGCCAGACGCCGAGGGGCCAACCGTGTTCGTATTCGCGCCGGATCAGCTCGGCCCGACGGCTGCGCCACACCGGAACCGGCACCAATAACGGGCCGATCGGTAGCGCCACGGTCTCGGGCGTCTCGCCCTGGGCGACGGTCACGAGCCGCCATGCGTCGTCGATGACGGCCCCGCTCTTGATGATCCCGGCTCCCTTGCTGCTTCGGACGGCATTAAGCATTTGCGAATTTCCTTTCATGTTGTTGTGGCGTCGCATAAACGCGCGCCTTGAATGGTGCGACGCCGATGCGGCGCACGGTGTCGATGAAGAGTTCGTCGGCGTGACGGCGGTCCAGATAGGCCCCGACCAGGCGCTCGATGACCACGGGCATCTCGTCGGCAGCGAAGGCCGGGCCGATGACCTCGCCGAGCGCGGCGTCGCGACCCTGGCTGCCGCCGATCGAGACCTGATACCACTCCTCGCCGTGCTTATCGACGCCGAGCACGCCGATGTTGCCGACATGGTGATGGCCGCAGGCGTTGATGCAGCCGGAGATGTTCAGCGACATCGGACCGATGTCGTGGAGATAGTCGAGATCCTCGAAGCGTTTCTGTATCGCCTGCGCGATCGGAATCGATTTGGCATTGGCCAGGGCGCAGTAATCTCCGCCGGGGCAGCAGACGATATCGGCGAGCAGCCCCGTCGTCGGCGTCGCCAGTCCGGCCGTTCTGACCTCCTGCCACAGCGCGAACAGATCGCGCTGCCGGACGTCGGCCAGGATCAGGTTCTGCTCGTGCGCGACGCGCAGTTCGCCGAAACTGAATTCATCGGCGAGTCTCGCCACCGTCTCCATCTGCGCCGCGCTGATGTCGCCCGGGGCCGAGCCGGGTGCCTTCAAGGATAGCGTTACGATGGCGTAACCGGGCACCCTGTGGCTGCGCACGTTGCGTCCGACCCAGCGGGCGAAGCCCCGGTCGTCGCGCTTCCTGGCCTCGAACTGGGCGTCTCTGGCCGCCAGGAGCTGGTAGGGCGGCGCCGTGAAATGGGCGGCGACGCGCGCAAATTCGGCGGCATGCGGATTTTCCGGCCCGTCCTGGATCTGCGTCCACTCTTCCTCGACCTGACGCGCGAATTCGGCGCTGCCCAAGGACTTGACCAGGATCTTGATGCGCGCCTTGTAGATGTTGTCGCGCCGACCGTGGCGGTTGTAGATGCGCAGGATCGCCTCGCAATAGCCGAGTAGATCGCGGGCCGGCAGGAATTCTCGGATCACGCTGCCCAGGATGGGGGTGCGTCCGAGGCCGCCGCCGACTTGCACGGCGAAGCCGATTTCGCCCGAGGCTGAGCGCGTCAGGTGCAAGCCGATGTCGTGCACCGCCGCCACGGTCCGGTCGTTGGCGGCGGCATTGACCGCGATCTTGAACTTGCGCGGCAGATAGGCAAATTCCGGGTGGAAGCTCGCCCACTGGCGCAGGATTTCGACCCACGGCCGTGGATCGGCGATTTCGTCGTCGGCGACGCCGGCGAAATGATCGGCGGTGAGGTTGCGGATGCAATTGCCAGAGGTCTGGATGGCGTGCATCTCGACCTCGGCCAGTTCGGCCAGGATCGCGGGAACCTCCGCCAGCTTCACCCAGTTGAACTGCAGGTTCTGGCGCGTGGTGAAATGGCCGCGGCCGCGGTCGTAAGTCCTGGCGATGTGCGCGAGCTTCTTCAGTTGCCGGCTGGAGAGCGTGCCGTAGGGCACCGCGATGCGCAGCATCGGCCCATGACGCTGGATATAGAGGCCGTTTTGCAGGCGCAGCGGACGGAACTCGTCCTCTGAGAGTTCGCCGGCCAGATAGCGCCGGGTCTGGCCGCGAAACTGGGCGACGCGTTCTGCAACCAGGCGATGGTCGATTTCGTCGTAGCGGTACATGGCTGCTCCGTGAGTCGTTTGTCGAGCTGCATCCTAGCGGGCTCGTATAGATTGTTAAAATACTTTTATGTTAGTATTTAATAACCAATGGTTATTAGTGAGCGACGATGAACCTGCAGCAGATGCGCTATGTCCTCGAGGTCGCGCGCTGCGGCCTGAACGTCTCCGAGGCCGCCGTGGCGCTTCATACCTCGCAGCCCGGGGTGTCCCGGCAGATCCGCGTGCTGGAGGAAGAGCTAGGCGTCGCCGTCTTCGTCCGCCAGGGCAAGCGCCTGACGGGGGTCACCGTTCCCGGACGGGAGATATTGAAGATCGCCGCCCGGATGCTGCAGGACGTGGACAACCTGCGCGGTGTCGGACGGGAGTATTCCAACGAGTTGAGCGGCAGCCTTTCGATCGCCACCACGCACACCCAGGCGCGCTATGTGTTGCCGCAGGTGATCCAGCAGTTCATGCGCCGCTATCCCGGAGTGCGCGTGAGCCTGCATCAGGGCAGCCCGACCCAGATCTGCGCTTACGTACTCGGGGGGGAGGCGGATATCGCCATTGCCACCGAGGCGATCGGCGAGCAGGAGGGGCTCGTCATGCTGCCCTGCTACCAGTGGAACCGTTGCGTCATCGCGCCGCCCAGGCATCCGCTGCTCAAGGCCCGGCCGCTGACCCTGGAGGAGGTCGCCAAGTATCCGATCATCACTTACGATCACGCTTTCGCCGGGCGCTCGCAGATCAACCGCGCCTTCGCAGCGCGCGGGCTCTCGCCCAACGTGGTGCTGACGGCGATCGACGCCGACATCATCAAGACCTACGTCGCGCTGGGTTTGGGCGTCGGCATCGTGGCGGCGATGGCTTATCAGGAGAAGGCCGACCGCGGCCTGCGTGCGCTCGATGCGTCACACCTGTTCGAGTCGGCCACGACGCGCATCGGGGTAGTGAAGAATGCCTACCTGCGCGGCTATGCCTACGCCTTCATCGAACTGTTCGCGCCTCAGCTCACGCGCCGTGCGGTGGAGGCGGCGCTCTCCGGCGACGAGGGCAGCGATCCGGGCCTGTGATTCCGCGCATTGCGATCGCCATCGCCGCGGCGGGCAGCTTGGCCCCGGGACACTGGCGCGAGCGGGCTCAGGATTTTTCGAGCAGTCCCAGCCACTCCGCCTTCAAGTCGGCCTCCTTTCGGCAGGCGAGGCACAGTCCGGCGGCTTTCGCGGCGGAGACATGAGCCCGCCCGCAGGCAGTGCAGACGGCGAGCGGGCGGTCGACCAGCGGCGTCCTGCCGCCGGCGACAGCGCTGACGGACGCGACCTCCCCGGTGGCGATCGCTCGCTGCGGGCAGATCCATTCGCACAGCCGGCAGGAGGTGCATAGACCCGGCTCGAAGTCGATGCCGCGCGCTGTCGGTTTATGCCAGGCCGTGAGGGCGCCCGTCGGGCAGCGTTGCGCGCAAACGAGGCAAGCGTCGCACTTCTCACCGATGCTTCGTTGCCGCCAGGGCAGTTGCCGCCACGACAGATCGGCGACGCGTTCCCGCAGCAGCGCCTGATAAGCTGCCGGGCGCTGCTGCGCCGGATCCGGCGGCGGGCGGGCGGCGGAATCGGGATTGCCGTCCTGCCCGGGCGGCAACAGCCGCGCGGCGGCAGTGACGGTCGCCCGCAAGCCGGCGCCGCGCAGAAAGCCCCGGCGCGAGCGGATGGCACGGTCTTGCCGCCAGCGTCGGACCTGCTCTTGATCCTGGTTCTCCGGCGCGACGCTCACCTCCGGCGCTCGCTGCCCGAACCACGACTGCAGCGTTCCTTGCAGCGAGGCTAGCCCGGCAAGCGCGCTGCCCATCGGACAGGGGCCGCATTGGCCCAGACCGTGGAGCTGGAATGAGACCGTGCCGGCAGCATGCGCGGCCGCCAGCAGCCGCGCGTCAAGAATGCCGTGGCAGGGGACGGCCACGCCGCTCTCGGGTGTGCGGCTGGCGCTGCAATGGATGTGGACGGTCGCTTGCCCCTGCAACGGGCGCAGAAAGTCCCGGGGCGAGAATCCGCTCAAGCTGATCGCGCCGACGGGGCACTTCGGGACGCAGGCGCCGCAGGCGGTGCACCGCTTCGGATCGACAGCGATGCCGTCGGGTGAGAGGGACAGCGCCCTCCCCGCGCAAGCGTCCCGACAGTCGGCACAGAGACTCATGCGGGCGCGGACGTTGAGGCAAGCCGCGGCGTCGGTCAGCAGCGGGGAATTCGCCATCGGGCTGCGCTCACGCGGCCGACGGTCGGGCCGGCGATGGCGTGTCAGGACGATCGCGTTTGGCGCGCTGTCCCGTCCATAGACGCAGCTTGGCCAAGCGGTAGCGCTGCTGCTTGGCCTTGTCGTCCGCCGCCCGATACCAGGCGGCGCCCCAGTCCGCATCGATGCAGCCCGGCCGCTGGATGAGCGGCGGGGCGGCGCCGATCTTGCGCCAGTCCATCATCGTCGTGCGCCAGGATTGCGCCGGCGTCGGCGAGATCGGGGCAAACTCGGCGATCAGCGCCTGCCGCGCCAACGCCAGCAGCAAGGGCGGCTTGCTCTCTGCGTCGGCCGCGACCAGCATCACCGCATAGAAGCCATAACGCTGCCAACTGGGCAGAGTAAACCAGCGCAGCCAGCGGCGTCCGCGG
>JAJZPJ010000031.1:10812-18140 GCA_021811225.1 Pseudomonadota bacterium | reverse complement strand
GGGAGGGGGAGAGGCTCATGCCCGCGGGAGTCTTGCCGCTGATATGCGCAACGATTTCTGCCATGCTCTTGCCTTCCCTTTTCAGTTTGTTGATCGCCGCTATCCCATCGACGGCTTCGTCGGGAAAAAATCCCAACTGGCGGGCTCCGCCGCCTAGCGATCCCGGATTCATGACCAGCGGTCTGGACAGCAATCCAAGGCTAATGTAATTATTTAAAGTTGCCCTAGATATACCTGTTTTTATTAATAATTCTTTACTGGATATCATCCCGCGCCTAGCCCGTTTTGGCTGACTGTTTATGTCCGTCCAATAAACAGACTAGACTCTTTGGACGTTTTGTCAAGCATTATTTGGACAGTCTAATCAACCAGGGCGCCGACGCATCCAGGCATAATGTCGGAATGGATCAGCAATTCATGACCGAAGCCTTGCTGCTGGCACGACAGGCGGCGGCTTGCGACGAAGTCCCGGTCGGCGCGGTGGTGGTCTGCGCGGGCAGCATTGTCGGCCGCGGTTTCAACCAGCCGATCTCCCGTCACGACCCCAGCGCACACGCCGAAATCATGGCCCTGCGCGATGCCGCGGCCCGGCTCGGCAATTACCGTCTGCCCGGCTGTAGCCTCTACGTCACCCTGGAGCCTTGCCCGATGTGCGTCGGCGCAATCTTCCATGCGCGCATCGAGCGCGTCGTGTTCGGCGCAACCGACCCCAAGACCGGGGCCGCCGGCAGCGTCGTCGATCTGTTCGCGCAAACACGTCTCAACCACCATTGCAGGGTCGAGGGCGGGGTGCTGGCCGAGGAGTGCGGCCTCCTCCTGTCGTCCTTCTTCGCGGCGCGACGGGCGAGAACGGCATTGGCTTGAACATGGATATCTTCATCAGCCTGCCCGCCCAGACCCTGGAACTCTTCGACGGCAGTTCGCTGCTCGGCCGCTACGCGGTTTCGACGGCCAGGAACGGAGCCGGCGAACAGCGCGGCAGTTTCCAGACCCCGCGCGGACGCCACCTGATCCGCGCCAAGATCGGCGCCGGTTGCCCGGAAAACAGTGTCTTCGTCGGTCGGCGGCCGACCGGCGAGCTATGGACGCCACAACTCGCGGCGCAATTTCCCCAGCGCGACTGGATGCTCACCCGCCTACTCTGGCTCTCCGGGCGAGAACCCGGCCGCAACCGACTCGGCACGGTCGATACCATGCGCCGTTACATCTATCTCCACGGCAGCCCGGACTCGGCTCAAATGGGCGTGCCCGGTTCGATCGGCTGCGTGCGCATGAGGAACCGCGACATCGTCGAGCTGTTCGATCGGGTACCGGCGTTCACGTTCGTGAATATCGGCGATTACCGGGTCGAAAGCGGTAACTGGACGACAATAATGGCGCGGGCTCAGCCGCTCAGGTTCGAGGTGTTCGTCAGGGAGCAGGGTGTGCCGCAAGCGCTGGAAATGGACGCATTCGATGCCGTCTCCCTGCACGCACTGGCGATAGATGCCGCGGGTAACGCGATCGGTACCGGGCGGCTGCTCCCGGATGGGCATATCGGGCGCATGGCGGTATTGCGCCAATGGCGCGACCAGGGCGTCGGTACCGCCCTGCTGCGCCACTTGATGGCGGCTGGCAGCCGCGCCGGCGTGCGCCGGCTGCGGCTGAATGCGCAGTCCGGCGCTGCGTCCTTCTATGCCCGCTTCGGTTTCGTCGCCGACGGCCCAGAATTCATCGAAGCCGGCATTCCCCACATCAGCATGGTAAACCCGGGCTGAAGCGGATGCGCGTGCGGCCGGCGGCTTCAGCCCCCGGCAGGTAGATCTGCTCGTCGAAGACGATGCTTCCGGCCTCCTCGAACAGCACTATGGTCGAGGAACGGGTACCGTAATTTTGCGTACGCACGAAGGCCGCCGAGAGAATACGCTCCCAATCCAGGCTGACGCCGGTTCGCGGCAAGCGGTCATCCGCGTGGATGCGCTCGTCCCTGAGCAATTCGAACAGCGCCGATTCGGCGGGTAGCAGCGCCAACGCCCGAGCCAGGTCCGATTTGCCCCGCGCCACCTTGGGCCAGGGCGTGTCGAGCAGATGGTTGCTCAGGCCGTAGATCCCCGGCGCCAGGGCTTGCGCCGGGCCGCCGCGGTTGGAGAAGTGCCACAGTCCGAGCGCCATCGTGCCGCAGATCAGGTTGAAGCCGTTATAGGCAGCTGCCTTGGGCTGCAGCGCCGCCAGGTAATCCGGCGCGCTCATCGATCCGGCCAGAAAATCGCTGACCAAGTGTCCGCGCGACGGTGCATCCGCCGACTGCCGTTCGGGATCGCGATAATTGGTCACGGCGGCGAAGCGCCCGCCCCGGGTGATGCCCATCCAGGTGCCGCCGGCGTTCAGGTCTCGACCGGCCAGTATGTCTGGCTGGTCTGCCCAGAATTGTGCCGGCAGTGTCGGCCGCTCGAAGAATTCGTCGCGATTGGCGGCGACCACCAGCGGATAATCGGGATGAGAACGCCATGCCACTAGAATCAGACACATGGCAGAACTTACCCGATTTTAGCGGTCCCATCCGTTCGTCCGGCCGCATCCGGCGATTCGATCGGCGCCAGTTCCGCCTGATAGGGTAGCGGCAAGAAGCTTAGACGGGGACCATCTGGACTGTCCAGGTGGACGTCTCCGGTCGCGTGGCAGCTGGACTGGACCACCGCCAGAGCCTCGAAACCGCCCTGCGGCGAAGGCGCGCCCAGCACGATGTTGCCGCAGGCCTGATCGCCGGTCTCGGGGGCAAACAAGGGAGCGCCCGGCGATGGCAGGGCGCCCTCGATGCGGGCGCGATACATGCGGCGCTTGATCTTGCCCAGGTACTGGGTACGGGCAACGATTTCCTGGCCGGGATAGCATCCCTTGTTGAAGCTGACGCCGCCGACCAGCTCGAAATTGACCATCTGCGGCACGAACTCCTCCTGCGTCGCCGCCGTCACGCGCGGCGTGCCGGCGGCGATTTCCAGCCAGTGCCAGGCGGCTAGGCCGGCAGGGCGGGCGAGCTGCGTCAGTTGCTGCCAGACGGTCGGCGCTTCGATTGCGGAGACGGCCAACAAGTGGCGGTCTCCGCCCAGGTCGATGCCCTGGCCCTGCCCGAAGCGTTTGAGCGTCAGCGTTGCGGCGGGTGCCGTCTCGCCCCATCCCGCGAGTCCGGCCAGCGCCGCTCGCGAGCGCGGTCCCGACAGGCCCAGCAGCACGGTCTTTTCGCTCTCGTCAGAGAGCTTGACTTTGGAGCGCAGCACGTACATCGACAGCTTCTTCAAAACCTGTGGCAGGAGGTCTGCCGAGAGGGCCAGCAGCAATCCGCCATCGTCTCGCCACATCGTGAAGCTCGCCAGGAGTCGCCCCTTGGCGTTGCACATGCCGCTGCGCCTGGCGCCATTTTCCGCCAGGCCGTTGACGTCGTTGGTCAGCAGATTGTGCAGGAAGCCCGCAGCCTCCTCGCCGCTCACCCTGATCAATCCCAGATCGGTCAGGGGGATGAGGACGGTGTCCGAGCGCGCGCTAGCCAATTCGCCGTCGGGGTCGCCGAAGTCGAGAAAACCGTTGCGTACGCCTTGCTGCGCCAGGAAGTCAGTCCAGTTCATCGCGGTTTCGTGAGGGGCTTAGGGTCGAGGGCATGCGTTATTATAGCGCCAGCGATTATCCGCACGAATCTGTCTGATGCGACTCCTCAAACGTTTGCTTTTCATCCTGTTGTCCGCCGTCCTTTTGGCGAGCGCCTGGCTGGCCTGGTTCGCATCCAAGCCATTGGCGTTACGGGAGAGCCCGCTCGACTTCGACATTCCTGCCGGCATGGGCTTGCGCGCCGCAGCCCAACATATGTCCCAGACCGGCCTGGGTTTCTCTGCCTGGCAATTCACCCTACTGGCGCGCTTGGCCGGCAAATCGGGAGAGATCAAGGCCGGCAGCTACGAGGTAAATCAGGGCCTGACGCCTTGGCTGCTACTGGGAAAACTGACCCGAGGCGACGTCACCCAGGCCGAGATCGCCCTCGTCGAAGGCAAGACCTTTGAGCAATGGCGGGATGAACTCGATGCCGATCCGGAGGTGCGCCACGACACCGAAGGGCTCAGCGGCGCAGACATCATGGCCCGGATCGGCGCCGACGAGAACTACCCGGAAGGACTGTTTTTCCCCGATACCTATCTTTTCGCAAAGAACTCCAGCGACCTGGATATTCTCAAGCGCGCCTATCTCGCCATGCAGCGACATCTCGCCGCCGAGTGGCAAAGACGCAACCCGGGTCTGCCCTACACCACGCCCTACCAGGCGCTGATCATGGCCTCGATCATCGAGAAGGAGACCGGACGCCCCTCGGACCGGCCTCAGGTCGCCGCCGTTTTTGTCAACCGCCTGCGCCTGGGGATGCCGCTGCAGACCGATCCGACGGTGATCTACGGCGCCGGAACACAGCTCCAGGGTGGGCTGCTCAAGCGTAGCCTGCAAATCGACACGCCTTACAATACCTATACGCGCGATGGTTTGCCGCCGACGCCGATTGCCATGCCCGGACTGGCATCGCTGCAGGCGGCCTTGCACCCCGCCGCCAGCCCCATGCTCTATTTCGTGGCCCGGGGCGACGGTTCCAGCCAATTCTCGCGTACCCTGGACGAACATAACCGGGCGGTCGCCAAGTACCTGAAAGGAAAATAGCCGGTGCGCGGCAAGTTCATCACCCTGGAAGGCATTGACGGCGCAGGAAAATCCACTCACCACCAATGGCTCGTGAAGCTCTTGCGCGAGCACGGCGAACAGGTGGTGGCGACGCGCGAGCCGGGCGGCACCCCGCTGGGCGAACGGCTGCGCGAACTGCTGCTGACGCAGCCCATGCATTTGGAAACCGAGGCTCTGTTGATGTTCGCTGCACGTCGCGAACACCTCGACAAGCTCATCGTGCCGGCGCTGCAGCGCGGCGACTGGGTCGTCTCGGATCGCTACACCGATGCCAGTTTCGCCTACCAGGGAGGCGGTCGCGGACTCGACCGGGGCAAGCTGGAGATCTTGGAAACCTGGGTGCAATCCGGTCTGCAGCCGGATCTGACGCTGCTTTTCGATGTCCCGGTCGAGATGGCTCGAGCGCGGCTTACAACGGCAGGAAATGCGCCAGACCGTTTCGAGCGCGAGCAACAGGCGTTTTTCGAACGGGTGCGGCAAGCCTATCTCGACAGGGCACAGCGCGAGCCCCGACGGATCGTCCGGATAGATGCCACTGGTTCGCTCGACGAAATCAGGAAATCACTTGAGAAAGTTATTTCAAGTATATGTAAATGAAAATATATGATTGGCAGATATCACTATGGGAGCAGCTTCTCTCCGAACCGGAAAAGCTGCCTCACGCGCTACTTCTGGGTGGTCCGGAGGGAGTAGGGAAGCTCGCATTTGCCCGAGCGCTGGCGGCTCGCCTGCTTTGCGAGAATGTTCCCGGCGAACCTTCGTCCTTGGCCTGCGGCAGTTGCAGTTCTTGTACCTGGCTGCTCTCGGGCAACCATCCCGACTTCCGTCTGATTCAACCCGAGGATGGCGCTGATGCCCCGGCCGGCGAGGAGGGCGCCGAAACGCCTCCAGCGAACGCTTCCGGACCCAAGCCGGGACAGGGATCGATTCGAATCGATCAGATCCGGGCGCTGGAGGATTTTGTCTTTGTCGGTAGCCATCGACACGGCAAGCGCGTGGCGCTGATCGCGCCGGCCGAACAGATCAATCCGGCAGGGGCTAATGCTCTTCTTAAAATACTTGAAGAACCTCCATCAAGTGTATATTTTATATTAGTATCATCGCAACAACGCAGACTCCTTCCGACTATCCTCAGCCGTTGCCGCAATATCGTTTTCGGTCGCCCTGAACCGAACCAGGCGGAACGCTGGCTGAGTGCTCAGGGGGTGGGCACCGGAGCGGAGTTGCTCCAACTGACCGGCGGGGCACCTTTGGTGGCTGCCGATTGGGCAGAACAGAACCGTCTGGCGTCCTATCGCGTGGTCATCGAGGCTCTCGCCGAAAATCCGCGGGATCCGGTGGCGATGGCGGTGAAATGGTTGGGCTTGCTCAAATCGGAGCAAGGCTTCGCCTTGCCGCAACTGGTCGAAGCAGTACAGAAGTGGGTATTTGATCTCTCCATGCTGAAAATTGCCGGTCGCTGCCGTTACCACGGGGCTTGGCAGAACTCCCTGGAGCGATTGGCGGACAAGGCTTCGACCACCGGACTGATGGCCTGCTACAATGACCTGCAGCGAATTCGGGCGGTGGCGAGACACCCGCTCAATACCCAACTGTTTCTCGAGGACATGGCGGCACGTTATCTGAGGGCGCTGGAAGTCGGCAGATCATGAGCGATCAGGTGTCAAGACCCGCGGGTGCCGGACGGCCGAGCGTACTTTCGCTGAACATCAATTCGAAGTCGGCACTGTATACCGCCTATATGCCCTTCCTGAAGCGCGGCGGTTTGTTTATTCCCACCACGCGGCCCTATTCGCTCGGCGACGAGATCTTCATGCTGCTCACCCTGATGGACGAACCCACCCGCTTGCCTATCGCCGGCACCGTAGTCTGGGTGACGCCGGCCGGCGCCCAGGGCAACAAGATCCAGGGCATCGGCATCCAGTTCAGCGACGACGAGAGCGGTGTCGCCGCGCGGACCAAGATCGAGACCCTGCTGGGAAGCCATCTCGGTTCCAATCGGCAGACCCACTCGCTGTGAATGCCCTGCCGATGCTGGTCGACTCGCACTGCCATCTCGATTTTCCCGAACTGGCCGGGAGAATCGATCGGATCCTTGCCGCCATGCGTACTGCCGGCGTCGGCTATGCGCTTTGCGCCGGGGTCAGCCTTGAGCGTTTTCCCGGATTGATCTCCTTGGTCGAATCCCATCCCCGTCTGTTCGCGGCGGTGGGCGTTCATCCCGACGAACGGGAGGGCGCCGAACCGGATATCGACACCCTGGTCGGCTTGGCTCGTCATCCGAAAGTGGTGGCAATCGGCGAGACCGGCCTCGACTATTTCCGGATCGAGGGCGATCTCGGATGGCAGCGGGCGCGGTTCCGTACCCATATCCGCGCAGCCAGAGAAGCCGGCAAGCCGCTGATCATTCATACCCGATCGGCCGCGGCCGACACCTTGAGGCTGATGCGCGAGGAAGAAGCGGCATTGGTCGGTGGCGTCATGCATTGTTTCACGGAAACGCTGGAGGTGGCGCAGGCCGCACTCGAGATGGGATTCCTCATCTCTTTTTCCGGTATCGTTACCTTCAAGAATGCCCAGGGGCTGAAGGACGTGGCAAGAAGACTGCCGATCGATCGAATACTGATCGAAACCGACTC
>JAJZPJ010000031.1:7992-10712 GCA_021811225.1 Pseudomonadota bacterium | reverse complement strand
TCTGCTCGCCGCCGCCATCGCTCACCTGACCAGGCTGAAACAGCGCTTAGGCGGCGATCAAGAGGATGAGCCTGGGGAACGCCATCGATTCAAAGCGGTGCCGCCGCCCCCGACACCGGCCGAGGCGCCCCCTCCGCGAAGGAAGCGTCTGCGCAAATTTTTGTCGATCCTGACTGCCCTGGTACTGGCAGGACTCCTGGGGACCGGTATCGCTTATCGACTATTCTCCAAGCTGCTCAGGGATCAGACGGCAAAAATAGCAAGCCAGAGACAGGACATCAACGCTTATCAGCTGGAAGAACAGCAACAGGCCGCCCGGATCGCCGATACCCTGCGCACGCTCGATGCCGAGCGCGCCGCCCGATTGAGCGCCGAGAGGCGCCTGGCCGACAGCGAAGCAAAACGGGCAGAGACTGCTGCGCCCAAGGCGATCGCTTCCGAAGTGCAGCCGATCAAGGGGAAAACAGGGACGGGCGACACCTCGAATACCGTTAGATCGTTCCAGTCCGGTGCGTTCAGACCGCCGACAGCCAAGCTCAGCAATTGCGATCTGGTGGCAAACGATGTGGCCGCGCTGAAAACTTGCCTGGAAAAGTTCAATCAGAAATAGACGGCGGGCAAACCGTCGCCAGAAATCCTCGCCCTCGATCCCGCAGTAGAATCCTCGACGCGCATCGAATCCAGAATTGCCCATCCGGCAAGAATCACCGCGCCAGGAAGTTTCCCTCAGAGCCGTCTAGGAAATAGGACCAATGGCCGTATTTACCCGCGTCACCGAGCAGGAACTGAGCATTTGGCTCAGCCGCTATGACCTCGGGACGCTGGTCAGAGTGTTGGACATCCCGTCAGGAACCGACAACACCAACTACTTCGTCTCGCTCGCTGCCGGAAAGTCTGGGGTCGGCGCAGCGATGAAAGAAGTGGTGCTGACCATTTTCGAACACCTGACCGCAGAGCAGATACCGTTCTACCTGGGCTTGATGGCGCACTTTGCCAAGGCTGGATTTCCTGCACCGGTACCGATCGCAGATCGTCTGGGCAACACTCTCGGTGAACTGATGGGGAAACCGGCCGCTCTGGTGACGCGGATGCACGGCCGCTGGGTCGAAAATCCGACAGCGGCCCAGTGCGCGCAATTGGGCCAATTGCTGGGCCGCATGCATCTGAGCGGCCAAGACTATGCAGGACAGGGGAGCAATCGCTGCGACCGTTCGTGGCACGAGCGTTCGTGCGCAGCCGTGCAAGACTATCTCGGACCGAAGGAAAAGCAGCTGTTACTTTCCGAACTGAGCGGACAGGCCGGGCTCGATCAGGCGGCGCTCCCCCAGGGCGCCATCCATGCCGACCTCTTCCGCGACAACGTGCTGTGGCAGAACGGCAATATCAGCGGGGTTCTCGACTACTATTACGCTTTCACCGGGCCATTGCTCTACGATCTGGCGGTTTCTGCGAACGACTGGTGCATCGATGGCCGATTTCAGTTCGACGAAGAACGCCTCCATGCGCTGCTGGCCGCATACAGTGCCGAGCGCCCATTGATTGCCGCCGAAATCGGCGCTTGGCCGATGCTGTTGCGGCGCGCGGCATTGAGATTCTGGCTATCCAGACTTTACGATTTTTACCTGCCGCATCCTTCCGAGATCAAGGCCATGAAGGACCCTGGCTACTTTCGGAGCCTGCTTGAGCAACATATACGCCACAGCGCTCCGATCTCGGCCTACGGACTGGCAAGCTGAAGGAGTCAGCAGCACAGGCGTCCGCTTCCCGATCCCATCCAGCGCGCAAAACAATTTTCTGTTGACAATCGTCAATGCGAAAATGCTCATTTAACATATGCTGATGACTTACGCGAAAAGGAGGGTGCCATGTGTGCGCGACTCGCCAAGCTCAATTCCACCGTTAGCGCCAGGTCAGCGGCAGATACCGCCCAACGCCAGCAGATGATCGCCGTTGCCGCCTATTTTCGTGCTGAACGCAGGGGATTTATCGGCGGCGACCCGAATGCGGACTGGTTGGAAGCCGAAGCGGAAATCAATCGTGCGTTCCGCCCGGAAGAACCGGACGTGGAATCAGGGGCCATTCCAAGGCAGTTCTTTCAGGAAAAGCTCGAGGCACAGCTCAAGGAATGGGATGGAAAACTCGTGGCTCTCGAACAAAGAGCCCAAGAATTGAAAACCAAGACCAGAACCGAATACAAACGGCAGCTTGCAGGGCTTTCCGATAAACGCGATGAGCTCCGTGATCGACTGATGAAACTGCGTAAGTCTTCCGAAGCCGCCTGGGAAGATATGAAAGACGGAGCGGAAAAAGTTTCGGATGAGCTGCGCGAGTCATTCGATCGCATCGCTGCACGGTTCAAATGAGCCGGGAGCCCCCAGGATGAGCGGCATCCGGCCAGATAGATACCCGCTACTCAACAGTCGCATCTCACCAGCAAGGAGAATTTTCATGGCTAACATCACCCGTTTCGACCCCTTCAACGAACTCGCCCGTCTCGATCCGCTCTGGGATCTGGACGACATCTTCAAGGGCGTCATGCTCAAACCCGTATTTCGCGGCCTGGAAAGCGAGCCGAAAATAAAGATCGATGTATCCGAGGAAGACAAGGCTTATCTGGTCAAGGCGGAAATCCCCGGAGTGAAAAAAGAGGATATCCACGTGTCCGTCGAAGCCAACCAGGTGTCGATCAGCGCCGAAGTCAAAAAGGAAAAGGAAGAGAA
>JAJZPJ010000031.1:0-7892 GCA_021811225.1 Pseudomonadota bacterium | reverse complement strand
ACGCCGGATCTGCTGCCTGCCGACCTCACCGGCACCGACATCTTCCGCCCGCAGGACGGTTCCTTCCAGTTTCAGCGCGGTCCGCTGTTCCACAATCTGGTGCTGGCCGACGAGGTGAACCGGGCGCCGGCCAAGGTACAGTCGGCGCTCTTGGAGGCGATGGCGGAACGGCAGATCACCGTCGGCACCGCGACCTAT
Organism: Pseudomonadota bacterium; assembly: GCA_021811225.1. GTDB lineage: Bacteria > Pseudomonadota > Gammaproteobacteria > Burkholderiales > Rhodocyclaceae > CAIYYX01. Next base: position 7,694 of record JAJZPJ010000031.1, on the reverse strand, counting down.
CCTCTACCCCAGCTGTTTCTGGTGATGGCCACCCAGAATCCGATCGAACAGGAGGGCACCTATCCCCTGCCCGAAGCGCAACTCGATCGCTTCTTGCTGCACGTGAAGATAGGTTATCCGAATTCCGAGGCCGAACTGCAGATCCTGCAGCTAGCCCGCAGCGAGGCGGCGCAGCGAATCAGCGGCGGTGCGCCGCCCAGGCCGAGGCTCAGCCAGCAGACGCTGCATGCTGCGCGCCAGGAAGTGCTCGAGGTGTTCATGGCGGACAAGCTGGAGCGCTATCTGGTCGAACTCGTGCTCGCCACCCGCGACCCCTCCCTTTATGACGCCGCCCTCGCCGGCTGGGTTCAGTGGGGCGCCAGTCCGCGCGCCACGATTGCGCTGGATCGCTGCGCCCGAGCGCACGCCTGGCTCGCCGGTCGCGATTACGTCGGACCGGACGACATTCAGTCGCTGGCTTTCGATGTGCTGCGCCATCGCGTACTGCTCAGCTACGAGGCGGAAGCCGAGGGGCACACGCCGGATCATTTCATCGAGAGACTGGTCAATCTGATACCGGTGCCATGATCGTGCCGTTGCGTAAGCGCGGAGCTTCCCGGCTTGCCCCTGCTGCATTCTCTGCCGACAGCTCTGATCCAGACGAGGGCGTGGTGCGCGTCAGCCTGGCCGCATTGATCGCCCTGCATCGCAGCGCCGAGTCGCTGGCGCTCAAACCCGGACGTATCCGCGCACTCGCGAGCGGCGGCTACCATTCGCCGTTCAAAGGCCGCGGCATGGAATTCGACGAGGTGCGCCCGTACATGCAGGGCGACGACGTGCGGACTCTCGACTGGCGGGTCACCGCCCGAACCGGGCGTCCGCACACCAAGCTTTTCCGCGAGGAGCGCGAGCGCGCGGTGCTGCTCTGGATAGATCTGCGCAGTCCGATGTTCTTCGCCACCCGGGGCGCCTTCAAGGCGGTACGCGCCGCCCAGGCCGCTGCCCTGCTCGGCTGGAGCGCAGTGCGTCAGGGCGATAGGCTCGGCGCCCTGCTCTTCTCCGAGCAGAGCCACGTCGAACTGCGTCCCAAGCGCGGTAAGCCGCCCCTGCTGCATCTGCTGCGCCAGATCGCCCTGCACGACGCGTGGCAAGTCCGGACGCCGGTCCGCGATCCGGGTGTCGGCGCCGAAGCCTTGATTCGCGCACTGTCCCGGCTTCGCCGGGTGGCTCAACCCGGCAGCCTGATCATTCTGCTCAGCGATTTCGCCCGGCTCAATGAGCAGGGCAGCGCGCATCTTGTTCAACTCGCGCGGCACAGCGATCTCGTTCTGGCCGATATCCACGATCCACTGGAGGCGGACCTGCCGCCGCCGGGACGTTACCGGGTGAGCGACGGCGCAAGCTTTCTGAATGTTACGGCTGAAGATCCGCGCTATCGCCAGCGCTATCGCCAGCGCTTCGCGACACAGCAGGAACAGCTGCGGCAACTGTGCCGGCGGCACGGCATGACGCTGTTGACCTTGGCTACCGCTGAGGAACCGCTGGCCGCACTGCAGCGCGGAATGGGCATAGGCAGATGAATCCGGCGCTTGCCCAACTGCGCGACATCCATCTGCCTCCACCCGTCTCCTGGTGGCCGCCGGCGCCAGGATGGTGGCTGCTTGCCGCAATCTTGCTGCTCACGACGTTTGCCCTGTTCGTCTGGCAACGACGGCGCCGAGGCAACCGCTGGCGCCGGCTCGCCCTGCAAGAACTGGCCAAGCTGCGTTCGCGCCTGGAATCGCATCAGGCGCAAACGCAGCCGCTGGTCAGCGAGCTGTCGATGCTGCTGCGCCGCGGGGCGCTCAGTTGCTATCCGCGTGAGGAGGTGGCGGCGCTCCACGGCGAGCGCTGGCTGGCTTTTCTCGATCGTACCCTGGGCGGGAGTCCGTCCTTCCAATCGGGAGACGGTCGGCTGCTGGCGACCGCACCCTATCTCCGGGAAGAAAACATCGACGAGGGTTCGTTGTCCGCCCTGTTCGATTTGGCGGAACGCTGGCTGAAGAAACTGCCCTCCGGAGTTCCTCGATGATCGGCTTCGACTGGCCCTGGCTCTTCCTGTTGCTGCCGCTGCCGCTCCTGGTGCTGCGCCTGCTGCCTCCTGCCGACGAAACGGAGGAAGCAGCGCTGCGCGTCCCCGACCTCGCCCCTTTTGCCGGCGACGGTGCCACGAAAGCCGGCAGCTTCAAACCTCGGCGCTGGCCGCTATGGCTCGCCTCCTTGGCCTGGCTGTTGTTGGTCATCGCCGCGGCACGCCCGGTCTGGCTCGGCGAGCCGATCGAACTGCCGGTCAGCGGTCGCGACCTGATGCTGGCGGTGGATCTCTCCGGCAGCATGCAAACCCGGGATTTCGTCATCGATGGCAAAGCGGTCAGCCGTCTGACCGCGATCAAGAAAATCGCCGGTGATTTCATCAAGCGCCGGGTCGGCGACCGCATCGGTCTGATCCTGTTCGGCAGTAAAGCCTACGTGCAGGCGCCGCTGACCTTCGACCGCACCACCGTCAACACCCTGCTCCAACAATCCGCCATCGGTCTGGCCGGCGACCAGACCGCGATCGGCGACGCCATCGGCCTGGCGGTCAAGCGCCTCGCCCAACACCCGCACGGCAACAAGGTGCTGATCCTGCTCACCGACGGCGGCAACGACGCAGGCGAGGTATCGCCGCTCGAAGCGGCGAAGCTGGCGGCACAGGCGGGAATGACCATCTACACCATCGGCGTCGGAGCCGACGAGATGCTGGTCCACTCGTTCTTCGGCACCCAAAGAATCAATCCTTCCAGCGACCTCGACGAGAAGACCTTGCGCGCCATCGCCGCGATCACCGGCGGGCGCTATTTCCGGGCCAGCGACAGCGAAGGGCTGAACCGGATCTACGCCATTCTGGACAAGCTGCAGCCGATCGACCATGCGCCGCAGACCTTCCGGCCGCGGCGGACGCTGTTCTACTGGCCGCTCGCCTTCAGCCTGCTGCTCGCCGCTGCCTTGCTGCTGAGGGCGCAGGGATCGCCATGATTTCCGCCTTCCACTTCCTGCGTCCGGCCTGGCTGCTCGCCCTGATTCCACTGGCCGCCCTGCTCCACCTGATATGGCGCCATCGTCTGGCCAGCCGCAGTTGGACTGAGGTGGTCGACGCGCCGCTGCTGCCCCATCTCCTGATCCGCACAGCCGGCCGGCGCAGCCCTCGGCGTCTGCTCGCGATCGGGCTGGGCGGCCTCTTGGCGATCCTCGCGCTAGCCGGGCCCGCTTGGCATAAACTGGCGCAGCCGGTGTTCCGCCGGAAATCGGCGCTGGTGGTGCTGCTCGACCTCTCCCGCTCGATGGATGCTGCCGACATCCCGCCCAGCCGGCTGCGGCGGGCTAAGCTGAAACTGCGCGACATCCTCAGGGAACGGAAGGAGGGCGACACCGCGCTCATCGTCTTCGCCGCCACGCCCTTCGTGGTCACCCCGCTGACCTCGGATACCCGGACCATCGCCAGCCAGCTGGACGTCATGAACACCGACCTGATGCCGGCCCAGGGTTCGCGCCCCGATCGCGCCATCAGGCTGGCGCAGAAACTGCTGAAGCAAGGCGGCGCCAGGCACGGCGGCGTGCTCCTGATCACCGACGGCATCAACGGCCCCGAACCCCCCGCGCTCAAGAATGCCATTGAGGATCTGGTCGCGGCCGGCCACCGGCTGTCGGTGCTGGGCGTGGGAACGACCCAGGGCGCACCCATCCCCGATCCGCATGGCGGCTTCGTGCAGGACGAGAACGGCGCCATCGTCATTCCCAAGCTAGACGACGCCGTCCTCGCAACGCTGGCGCGCCAGGGCCACGGTGCCTACCGGCGCCTCGCCACCGACGACAGCGATTTTCATGCGCTGCTGGCGCCGTTCGCCAGCAAGCTCGCCCGCGAGCAGGACCAAAAGGCCGTCGGCATCAACAGCGATCAGTGGCGCGATGAAGGCCCATGGCTGTTGCTGCCGCTGCTTCTGCTCGGCGCCCTCGCCTTCCGCCGCGGCTACCCGCTGCTGCTCCTATTGCTGATCATCCTGCCGCACGCGCATCCGGCCTACGCCTTCGACTGGAGCAGCCTTTGGCTGCGCGCCGACCAGCGCGGACAGCGTGCGATGGCCTCCAATGAACCGCAACTCGCCGCTAAGCTGTTTCATGACCGGCAATGGCGCGCCGCCGCCGACTACCGGGCCGGCAATTACGCGGCAGCGGTGCGCGATCTGAAGGGCATCGACGATCCCCTGGCCGACTACAACCGCGGCAACGCCCTGGCGCATCTGGGGCATCTGCCCGAAGCGCTGAGCGCCTATCAGGCAGCGCTCAAGCGGCAACCTGGTTTTGACGATGCCAGGTATAACCGCGATCTGCTGGAAAAGATGTTGAAGCCGCCGCCGCAGAAGCCGTCGCCCTCCTCTGCCGGCGGGCAAGGAAAGCCTGGTGGAACGCCGCCGCCGTCGCGATCGTCGCAGTCGTCGCCCGGCAAGGGAAAGTCCGCGCAAGGTGGCGATCAGGACAGGCACGGTCAGAACGGCAAGCCAGGAACCGGAGAGCGCAACGGCAGCGCGCAGCAGCGAGGCGAGGCCGGGCAGCAGGGCGCCGCGACTGGAAAATCGGCGCAAGACCAGGCCGCTGACCAAGCTGCGCAGGACGAGCAGCAAGCCGACAGCGGAACCGCAGCGAACAGCGCCGAGACCGCGCAAGGAAATCAGAAGGAGATGACGCGGGCCGACCGGCAGTGGTTGCGCCGCATTCCCGACGACCCCGGCGGCTTGTGGCGACGCAAGTTTCTCTATCAATACAGGCAGCAGCAACAGAGGAGCGAAAAACAAGCATGGTAAGTCTGCGACGATTCCTGCTCATCTGCACGCTGGCGCTGCTGGCGGCACCGCCGGCGCTGGCCTCGCTGCGAGCGACGGTCGATCGCAACCCGGTGGCGATGAACGAGTCCTTCACCCTCAGCCTGCAAAGCGATGGCAGCGCTGGCGGCGAGCCGGATCTGAGCGTCCTGCGACGAGACTTCGACGTGCTCGGACAGAGCAAGAGCAGCAGCATCCAGATCATCAACGGCCAGACCAGCCGGAGCGTCCAGTGGCAGATCAGCCTGATGCCCAAACGCAGCGGACAGCTGCAGATTCCGGCGATTTCGCTGGGCGGCCAGAGCAGCCAGCCGATCGTGCTCACCGTCAACGCAGCGAGCCAGCCCCAGGCGGCATCAGGCGGCGATCTGTTTCTCGAAGTGAGCGCGAAACCGCAAGTCGCCTACGTCGAGCAGCAGATCATCTTCACCGTGCGCCTCTATCGCAAGGTCGATCTGGGCAACGGCAGCACGCTCAGCGCGCCGAGCTTTCCGAAAATGGATGCGCTGGTCGAACGGCTGGGCGGCGATCGTTCGTTCCAGACTCTGCGCAACGGCCAGGCCTATTCGGTGATCGAACGGCGCTACGCCGTCTATCCGCAAAAGAGCGGGCAGTTTCGCAGCGCTCCGGTGGTGTTCGACGGCGACGTCATCGAAGGCGGCGGCGGATTCTTCTCCTTCGATCCCTTCGGCCAGAACAGCCGCCATCTGCGCTTGACCTCCCAGAGCGTCGATCTGTCGGTCAAGCCGATGCCGGCGGGCGCGTCCGCCAGCCAATGGCTGCCGGCGAGCAAGCTGCTGCTGACCGAACAGTGGTCGGACAATCCTCCCAAGCTCACCGTCGGCGATCCGATCACCCGCACCCTGACGCTGACGGCAACGGGCTTGACCGCCGCGCAATTGCCCTCGCTCGCCGGGCAGCCGATCGCCGGATTGAAGCTCTATCCGGACCAGCCGACGTTGAAAGACGGTCCGGACGACCAGGGCATCACCGGCACGCGCGTGCAGAAAATCGCCATCATTCCGACCCGCGCCGGCAAGGTCACGCTGCCCGCGATCGAAGTCAAATGGTGGAACGTCACGAAGGATCAGGAGGAAGTCGCGATTCTCCCGGCGCGCAGCATCACCGTCCTGCCCGGCGCGCGGCAGCCCGCGGCTCCTCCGGGCTTCAGCCCGCCGCCGCAGATTCCCGCAGCCCAGGATACCGCCGCGGGCTCGCAAGTCTCCGCCGGCTGGTGGCCCTGGTTGGCGTTGACGCTCGGTCTGGGCTGGCTCGCCACGCTGATTGCCTGGGCCTGGCGGACGCGGGAAAAATCCCGGCCCGAAAAATCGGGCGACACTGAAGAGCCGCTCAGACAATTGGAGCGGCAACTGAACAGGGACTGCCTGGCAAACGACGCATCCCGGGCGAAAACACGATTGCAGGCATGGGCCAAGCGGCGCTGGCCCACACGTCCGCCGACCAGCCTCACCGCACTCGCCCGCCTATGCGACCCCGAACTGGCCGAGGCTCTGAACGAACTGGAACGGGTTTTGTATTCTGGGGCGGAGTCTGGCTGGCGAGGCGAGAGGCTGTGGCGAGCGTTCAGCCAGCACCGGCCGGCCGGGAAAGAAAATCGTCCCGAACAAGCCTCCCCGCTCGTGCCCCTGTATCGGAGTTAACTCACAGCTCGAAGACCTGGTTCAGCGTCGGCATGTCGACCCGGCTGCCCGCGAGCCGCTCGGCGAATTTGGCCATCGCCAGTTCCTCGCCATGGACCAGAAAGGTCCGCTCGGGCGAACCGATCTTGCGGTGCCAGGCGAGCAGTTCGGCCTGATCGGCGTGCGCCGAGAAGCCGTTGATGGTGTGGATCGCGGCGCGCACCGCCATTTCTTCGCCGTAGATCCTCACCGTCTTGGCCCCGTCGATGATCCTGCGGGCGAGCGTTCCGGTCGCGGCATAACCGACGAAGATCACGCTGCACTCCTCGCGGCCGAGATTGTTTTCGAGGTGATGCTTGATCCGCCCGCCGGTGCACATGCCGGAGCCGGCCATGATGACGGCGCCGCCGCCGATCCGGTTGATGGCGATCGACTCCGCTGTGTCGCGGGTGAAATGCAGTCCGGGCGGACGGAAAGGATCGCGCCCCCGCCTGAACAGTTCGGCGGTCTCGGCTTCGTAGCACTCGTGGTGACGCTCGAAAATTTCCGTCGCCGAGATCGCCATCGGCGAATCCAGATACACCTGGGTGGAACGCGGCAGGATCCCCGCCTCGACGCCCTCGCGCAGGAAATACAACAGTTCCTGCGCCCGCTCCAGAGCGAAGCTGGGGATGACGACGTTGCCGCCGCGTTTGAACGTGGCATTGACCGCCTGGTAGAACTCCGTCACCGACGGCTCGAAGGGTTTGTGCAGACGGTCCCCGTAGGTCGTCTCCATCACCACGATGTCGGCGCCTCCCGGCGGCGTGCTGGGGTCGCGCAGGATGGGCCGGCCGGCATTGCCCAGATCACCGGAAAAAAGCACGCTGCGCCGCCGCCCCGGTTCCTCCAGTTCCAGCAGGATGCTGGCCGAGCCGAGGATGTGGCCGGCGTCGACAAAGGTGGCGCGGATGCCGGGGAAAAGTTCGATCGGCTGGCCATAAACGGCGGCGCGACCGAAGAACTCCATGGTGTGGAAGGCATCCAGAATCGAGTACAGGGGCGCCGCAGCCTGCGTATGCTTGCCGTGGCGTTCGCCGCCGTGGTTCATTCGGCGCGCTTCCTCCTCCTGCAGATGGGCGGCATCCATCATCACCAGACGGGCCAATTCGCGCGACGCGGCCGTGGTCACGATCTCGCC
>JAJZPJ010000259.1 GCA_021811225.1 Pseudomonadota bacterium | reverse complement strand
GCGCGACTGGGGATCTACTGGCTGGCGACCAACGAAGCCCCGGTGCGATGAATGTTCGGTGACGGTTGACGGCGCGGCTACATCGCTGCCTGGTCCGGATCATAGCCCGCTGCGGCACTCTCCCGTCCGTGCCCGCCCGCCCCGATACCGGCGGGGATCGAGACCTTGCGCACCAGGTCCGCGCCGCTTTGAGTCCAATAGGCACCAACCAATAGGCACGGCCGTCCCTGTATGGCCGCGCTCTGTTATCCTCCGCCCGATGCGGGGGCCATCCGCCTCAATTCAATGAGTCTTGTTCTGCGCCCAGGAACGTAGGAAGCTCACAATATGACCGACAGCGTGACCGACAGCGGCGATCGTCGGTATCGGACCCTCAGGCTCGCGATCGCCTTGTTCGGCCTCGCCCTGATCGGCATCCTCTGGGCGATGACGCTGCAGCGCGTCGCCTCCGAGCGCGCCCAGGCCATCGCCGGGGCATATACCCGCAACGCCAATCTCGCCATCGCCGTCGATGAGCAGGTGACGGCGAGCATCAGGAGCGCCGAGCAGGTGTTGTCGCTGGTCAGGCGCCTGTATCAGCGCGAGGGCCGCCGGCTCGATCTGCGGCAGTTGCTCAAGGACGGCGACGTCGATCGTGATCTGGTGAGCGCCCTGGGCGTGACCGACGCACAAGGGCAACTGCTGCTCGCCAGCGAAAACTTCAAGCGGGCGAGCTTCGCCGACAGCGCCGCCTTCCGGTTCCACCGGGATCATGCCAGCGCCCGATTGTTGATCGGCAGGCCCCTCCAGGGGCGCATCACCGGGCATCAGGTGATCCCGGTGTCGCTGCGCCTCACCCGGCCCGACGGCCGCTTCGGCGGCATCGTCTTCGCCGGGCTCAGGCTGTCCTATTTCAGCCGGTTTTTCGCCAAGACCAATCTGGGCGACAAGGATCTGATCATGCTGGTGGGGCGGGACGGCTATGTCCGGGTCACGGATATCAACAGGCAGGCATCCTCCGGCGAAGACATGCACGGCAGCCCTCTGTGGGCGGCGCTGGCCAAGAGCGACAGGGGACACTTCATCGGCCGGGGCAAGTTCTCCGGCGTCACCCATCTGGTCAGTTACCGGACCCTGGCCCGCTATCCGCTGATCGTCGCGGTGGGCACCTCGAGAGCCGAGACCCTGGCGCCCTTCCATCAGCGCGAACGCAATTACTATGTCAGCGCCGTCCTGATCAGCGCCTTCATCCTGATCTTCGTCCTGGTCCTGCTGCAGGCTCTGTCGCGACAGCAGCGCGACGGAGCGAAGTTGAGGCAACTGACCCGGTTCTATTCGGCCTTGAGCCAGTGCAATCGGACCATCGTCAACGGCGTCGCTCAGGATGAATTGTTCCGGCAGATCTGCCGCATCGCGGTCGACTCCGGCGGCATGGCCATGGCCTGGGTCGCTCTGGTCGATGCGGCCGGCGAGTCGGTCGAACCGGCGGCGAGTCACGGCGAGGGCGTGTGCTTTCTGGAGAACGTGCGCATCTCGCTCTCCGCCGACGATGCCGCCGGGCGCGGTCCGACCGGCGTCGCGATCCGCGAGAATCGGCCGGTGTGGTGCCAGGATTACCTGAACGATCCGCTGCTCTCCGCACCCTGGCACGACGAGGGCGTGCGCCGCGGCTGGGCGGCGATGGCGGCGCTGCCGCTGCGCCGGCTGGGCAAGGCGATCGGCGCGCTGGTGGTCTATTCGAATGAGGCCGGCGTTTTCGATGAGCCGGTGCGCGAGCTGCTGCTGGAGATGGCGGACGACATCAGCCAGGCGCTGGACAACCTGGCGCGCGAGGCCGAGCGCAAGGAGCGCGAGCGGCTGCTGCGCACCCTGTCGAGCGCGGTCGAACAGAGCCCGGCTTCGATCATCATCGCCGACCTCGACGGCAAAATCCAGTACGTCAATCCGAAGGTCGAGCAGGCCACCGGTTACAGCAGCGCCGAACTCATCGGCAAGAGTCCGAGAATATTCCAGTCCGGGGAGATGTCGGTCGAGGAGTATCGCGAACTGTGGGCCACCATCACCTCGGGGAAGACCTGGCACGGCGAGTTCCACAATCGGCGCAAGGACGGCTCGCTGTTCTGGGAAGATGCCTCGATCTCGCCGATCCTGGACGAGCGGAGCGAGCCGGTCAATTATGTCGCGGTCAAGGAGGACGTCACCGAGCACAAGGCGGCGGTGGAAGAGATCCAGCACCTGGCCTACTCCGACGCGCTCACCGGCTTGCCCAACCGGCGCCTGCTGCTCGACCGCCTGCAGCAGGCCCTGGCCTCCAGCGCCCGCAGCGGGCGCGACGGGGCGCTGCTGTTCATCGACCTCGACGACTTCAAGACCCTCAACGATACCCTGGGCCACGACGTCGGCGACCTGCTGCTGCAGCAGGTGGGAGAGCGTCTGGCGGCCTGCGTGCGCGAGGGCGATACCGTGGCCCGGCTGGGCGGCGACGAGTTCGTGGTGATGCTCGAAGACCTCTCCGAGCAGCCCCAGGAAGCCGCCACCCAGGCCGAGGCGGTCGGCGAGAAGATCATCGCCGCGCTCAACCGGCCCTATCTGCTCGCCGGTCACGAACGCTACAGCACGCCCAGCATCGGCGTCACCCTGTTCGCCGATCATGACGACTCCGTCGATGAACTGCTGAAACGGGCGGATCTGGCCATGTACCAGGCCAAGGCGGCCGGGCGCAACAACCTGCGTTTCTTCGATCCGGAGATCCAGGCGATGATCATGGCCCGCGCCACCCTGGAGGCCGAGCTGCGCCAGGGGCTGCAGGAGGGGTGCTTCCTGCTCCACTACCAGCCCCAGGTGGACCTCGACGGCCGGCTGACCGGCGCCGAGGCGCTGCTGCGCTGGCAGCATCCCGAGCGCGGATTGTTGGCGCCGGCGGAGTTCATTCCCCTGGCCGAGGACACCGGCCTGATCCTGCCCCTGGGTCTGTGGGTGCTGGAGTCCGCCTGCCGCCAGCTCGCGGCCTGGTCGGCCGGGCCGGAGTCCCATCGGCTCAATCTGGCGGTGAATGTCAGCGCCCGCCAGTTCCGCCACCAGGACTTCGTCGATCAGGTGCTCTCGGTGCTCGACCGTACCGGCGCCGATCCGCGCAAGCTCAAGTTGGAACTGACCGAGAGCCTGCTGCTCGACGATTTCGAGGCGATCATCGCCAAGATGAACCTGCTCAAGGCGCGCGGCGTCAGCTTCTCGCTGGACGATTTCGGCACCGGCTATTCCTCGCTC
>JAJZPJ010000258.1 GCA_021811225.1 Pseudomonadota bacterium | reverse complement strand
GGGTAGAGGACGCAGGCGTCGAGGACGACAACCGGCAGCATGGTCGTCAATAGCCGAGTTGGTGGCGCTGAGAGAGGGAGGCGAGTTCCTTTAGCGCCGCTTCACGCTGGACATCCCTTGTACGCTTGTACTTCAACACGGCAGTTCGGGCGACGCGACGATGGCGACCGACCTTGGGCAGTTGGGGAATTTGCCCCATCTCAAGCAGCTTGACCAGATGAGGACGCGAAACATTGAGGAGATCAGCCGCTTCCTGAGTAGTCATGGCTTCGTCGTCCTCGATGACTCGCACCTGTTTGCCAGCGAGCAGCAGTTCCGTGGTCCGCTCGATGACGCCCGTCAGCGAATCAACCAAGTCGCTCATGTCTTCTGCGGATGTCTTTCCAGATGTTGCCCGATGAATGGCCGAGATAACGGCTCGTGCCGATTTCTCGCATGCACCGTGCAGCAAAGGCGACCGTTCGGCACGCGGCTGTTTTGCGGTAGTTGGACGCACGGCGAATCCCCCTTCGTTTCAATGGTTTCGATTATATACATTTATTCGAAACACTCAAGAACGATCCCCCGCTGCCTCAGCGTCAGCTTACCAACAGGCAGACGACGCTCAAAAGTGCGGCATTTCTCTGCCTTCACCGTCTGCTGATGGCCGACCGCCTGTGAGCATTGCGCAGCGAAGCAGCGAGCGGCTAATTTGGCAATTTTCGTCACCACATGCAAACGGGATTGCCGCCTAGCGCAGCTATCGAGCAGGAGCCGTGGTACTTCAAGACGGCCGTCCTGGCAGCACTATCAGCCGGCATGCCGGCCGGGCAACTCATGGCACCCGGCCGAAGCGCTCGCTCAGGCTCCTCACCGCCTCGCGCTCGCCGCGCACGCGCAGGAAGGCGCCCTCGCCGTCGGCGCGCTCCTCCAGAACCTCGCAAGTCGCGAAGATTTCGCCGCGCAGTTGCTGCGCCGACCAGGGCAGGAAGAGTTCGGCCTCGATCAGACCCTGCCGGAAAAAAGCGACGATCGCCTCGCGCAGCGCCGCAACGTCGCCGGCGCGACGCGCGCTCATCACGATGCAGCCGGGGTAGGCTGCGCGCAGCGCGGCTTCGCGCTCGGCTTGCGCCGCCGGGTCGCCGACGTGGTCGATCTTGTTGAAGACGCGGATGCGCGGCACGTCCTGCGCGCCGATCTCGGCGATGACCGCGTCGGTCACCTGGAGCTGCCGTTCGAAGCCGGGATCGCCGGCATCGACGACGTGGAGCAGCAGCGCCGCATCGAGCGCCTCTTCGAGCGTCGACTTGAACGAGGCGACCAGCCCGTGCGGCAGATTCTTGATGAAGCCGACCGTGTCGCTGACCAGGACACGCGGCAGGCTCTCGGGGTGGAGGGCGCGCACGGTGGTGTCGAGGGTGGCGAAGAGCTTGTCGGCGACCAGCACCTCGCTGCCCGTGAGCGCGCGCATCAGGGTGGACTTGCCCGCGTTGGTGTAGCCGACCAGCGCCACGCTGGCCAGTCCCTGGCGCTCCTGCCGCCGCGCGCGCTGCGTCTTGCGCTCGACCTCCATCGCGGCGATCTCCTGCTGCAGTTCGGCGATGCGGTCGCGGATCTTGCGCCGGTCCAGCTCGGTGTGCGACTCGCCGGCGCCGCGGCCGCCGGTGCCGCTGCGCTGCCGCCCCTGCGGCCCGGCCAGCTTCGCCGCCTCGCGCAGACGCGGCGCCAGGTAGGCGAGGCGCGCGATTTCCACCTGCGCCCGCGCGGCGCAGGAGTTGGCGTGGCGCTGGAAGATCTCGAGGATGACCATGGTGCGGTCCATCACCTCGCAGCCGACCTCCTTCTCCAGATTGCGCGCCTGCGACGGCGAGATCTCGTGATCGACGAAAAGGACGTCGATCCTGCCGGCCTCTGGGTCGGCGGCCGGCAGCCGCTCCAGGCCGACCGGTTCCGCCTCGTGGTCCACGAAGCCGCGTATCTCCTGCCGCTTTCCCGCGCCCAGGTAGGCCGTCGCGTCGAAGCTGGCGCGCTTTTGCACGAAGGTGGCGGCGATCTCGTAGCCCAGCGTCTTGGCCAGCTCGCGCAGCTCGGTCAGCGAGGCCTCGAACTCGACGTCGCTCACGTTGGGCAGCTGCACGGCCGCGACGACGGCGTATTTTTGCTTCTCTTTCGCTACTCTGCGCATTCGGGCTTGCTTCACTGGGGTGGGCGAAGCCGGATGATACCCGCCTATGCCATCGCTGCCGGCTTTGGCCCGCCGCCGCAAGCGGCCGTCTGCCGCCGAGCCGCTGGCAGTCAAGTCCGGGTGTAGCCAGCCTCGCGCTGGCTGCGCAGGGCGAGCACGAAGATCGTGTCGATTTCCGGGAGGTAGCGGTACAAGGCGACATAGCCGCGGGCACGGCGCCCGATCACCAGCTCTCTCTTTTCTCCATGAACGGGCCTGCCGATCAGGGGGTTTTGCTCGAGCACGGCGATCGCCTGAATAATTTCCCGAATGCGCGAGGGCGCATCGTCGACGTGGTGCCGGGCGAGATGATCGAGGATGCGGTCGATGTCGCCCCCGATCTCGGGAGCCAATTCGATCCGCGACATCTTCAGCGAGCCAGCTTCCTGGCGATCGGGCGGGTCGCCGCTCTGCCGGCGAGCTGGTCTTCGAGGTAGCGGCGCATTTCATGCCAGGGAATCGTCTTGCCCGAGGCCACGATCCGGGCGTAGCGCCGGTCGGCGTCATCGTTGAAGTCGCCTCGCCGTTCCTCCTGATCCGCCTTCTCCGCGATGGCTTCCAGGATGAAACTGTGCGCCGTTTTCCCCTCGCGCTCGGCGGCGGCGGCAACGCGAGCCTTCAGCTCATCCGGCAGGCGAATCGTGGTCGTGGACATGGCAGCCTCCCGTGCAATTTCGTTCATTGTAGCACTGGAGTGCTACAGTTGCCCGACCACAGTTGCCCGACCCTTCACTCCGCCCGCAGCGCCTCGACCGCATCGAGGCGCGCCGCGCGCCGGGCGGGCAGGACGCCGGCGGCCAGACCGATGACCACGGCGACGGCCTCGGCCAGAAGCACGAAATTGATCGGGGTGTGCACCGGCAGCGCCGGCACCAAGAGGTGGATCAACTGCGCCAGGCCGATGCCGAGGATCAGTCCGAGCACGCCGCCGACGGCGGAGAGCGCCACCGCCTCGCCCAGGAAGATGCCCAGGATGGTTTTACGCTTGGCGCCCAGCGCCACCAGCAGGCCGATCTCGCCGGTGCGCTCGGTCACCGCGATGGTCATGAT
>JAJZPJ010000030.1:10806-18210 GCA_021811225.1 Pseudomonadota bacterium | reverse complement strand
TGGCGCAGTTCCGTCTCCATGCTCAGCCCAGCCAGGACTTGGCCAGCGCCAGCGCCAAGAGCGCGTAGAGGGCGGCGACCACGTCGTCCGCCATCACGCCGAAGCCGTTCTTGACGTTCCGGTCGATGAAGCGCGCCGGCGGCGGCTTGGCGATGTCGAACAGGCGGAACAAGCCGAAGGCCGCGAGCTGCCAGATCCAGGTCGTCGGCGTGAGGAACAGCACGGCCCAGAAGGGCACGATCTCGTCCCAGACCATGGCGCCGTGGTCGCTCACGCCCAGGTCGCGGCCGGTCTTGCCGCAGGCGGGGACGCCGACCAGGAAGGCGGCCAGCAGGAAGACGGCGAAACCGGTCGCGCCGAACTGCGGCCGCAGCAGCGGATAGAGAGCCCAGGCGAACAGCGTCCCGGCGGTGCCCGGCGCGAGCGGCGACAGTCCGCTGCCCAGGCCGCAGGCGACGAAGTGGGCGGGATGGGAAAAGAGGAAGCGCCAGGGCGGCGGCGCGTTGCGCTTGTTCATTGCGACGGACCGGCGAAGTGGTCGAAACCCCGGCGCGGGGCGGGCACGGCGCGGCCGTCGGCGTCTTGCAGCGTCAGCGTATTCCCTGAAACGATGCTGCCGATGCGGGTGAGCGCCAGGCCGAGCTCGCTTGCCAGCGCCTCGATCCGGGCGTGCTGGCCGGCGGCGGCGGTAAACAACAGCTCGTAGTCGTCGCCGCCGCCGAGCAGGCAGTCGCGGGCCAGAACTTGATCCGGGCAGGCGGCGAGCGCGGCATGGGGCAGACGTTCCCACCGCAAGCTGGCGCCCACGCCCGAGCGCTCGAGGATGTGGCCCAGGTCGGCGAGCAGGCCGTCGGAGACGTCGATCGCGGCGCTGGCGATGCCGCGCAGCGCGAGCCCCAGCGTCACGCGCGGCTGCGGCCGGTCGAGCGCCGCGAGACAGTCGGTGAGCGCCGGCTCACTCAAAATGCAGCGACCCTGAAGATGCGCGAGTCCCAGGGCGGCCAGACCCGGCGCGCCTGACACCCAGATCTCGTCGCCCGCCCGCGCGCCCGAGCGCAGCAGCGCCCGGCCTTGCGGCACCTCGCCGAACAGGGTCGGGCAGAGGTTGATCGGGCCGCGCGTGGTGTCGCCGCCGATCACGTCGACGCCGAAGGCGTCGGCGCAGGCGAACAGGCCGCGGGCGAATGCGCCGATCCAGTCCTCGTCGACCTCGGGCAGGGCCACGGCGAGTACCGCCCAGCGCGGCCGGGCGCCCATCGCCGCCAGGTCCGAGACATTGACCGCCAGCGTCTTCCAGCCCAGCGCTTCGGGGTCCGCATCGGGCAGGAAGTGGGTGCCCGCCACCAGCATGTCGGTGGTGATCACCAGCTCCATCCCGGGCGCGACCCGGACGATCGCGCCGTCGTCGCCGACGCCCTGCACCGCATGCGGCGTCGGGCGCGTGAAGTAACGGGCGATCAGGTCGAATTCGGAGAGCATGGGGCTCCCGGTGCGGTCAGCGCCGCTCGTTCGGGCGCAATTCGGCCGCGAGCTTGTCCAGCACGCCATTGACGAAGCGGTGTCCGTCGGTGCCGCCGAAGCTCTTGGCCAGCTCGATGGCCTCGTTCAGCACCACCCGGTAGGGCGTCTCGGGAAAGTGCTTGAACTCGCAGGCGCCGAGCAACAGGATGCCGCGCTCGATCGGCGAGATCTCCGCCCAGGGACGGTCGATGTGGGGAGTGAGCGCCTGCTCGAGCGCGGCGAGATCGGCCAGCGTCCGGGCGAGCAGCGCAGAATAGAGTTCGCCGTCGGCCTTGTCGAAGCCGGCGACCCCGGCCGCCTGGCTCCTGATCGCGGCCTCGTCCTGGCCGCCCACCAGGGACTGGTAGATTCCCTGCAGCACGAATTCGCGCGCCCGGTGCCGCGGATTGGAACGCTTGCCGGACCTGGCCGCGGCGGGCTGCCCGCTCATTTGAGCGCTTTTTGCAGTTGGCACATCTCGACCGCCGCCTGGGCCGCCTCGCGGCCCTTCTGCGCCATGCGCGACAGCGCCTGGTCGTCGTCCTCGGTGGTGAGCACCGCGTTGGCGACCGGGATGCCGGTCTTCAACTGCACTTCGGTGATGCCGCGCGCCGACTCGTTGGCGACGATCTCGAAGTGGTAGGTCTCGCCGCGGATGACGCAGCCCAGCGCCACCAGCGCGTCGAAGCGGCCGCTCTTGGCCATGCCCTGCAAGGCCAGCGGCAGCTCCAGCGCGCCGGGCACGGTGAAGACCGCCAGGTCGGCCGGAGCCACGCCCAGGCGCTTCAGTTCGTCGGCGCAGGCGGAGAGCAGGCCCTCGCCGACGTCGGCGTTGAAGCGGCTCATGACCATGCCGACGCGCAGCCCGTGGCCGGCGAGATTGGGTTCGAGTTCGAGAATATCGTCAAAGCGTGCCATGGTCGGTCCTCACAGTTTGCTGCCGTCGGGCGCCAGGTAGCCGCACACTTCCAGGCCGAAGCCGGTCATGCTCGGCATCTTGCGCGGGCTGGCCAAGAGGCGCATCTTGCCGACCTTCAGGCTGCGCAGGATCTGCGCGCCGATGCCGTAGAGACGGGGGTCCCACTTGGCGCCGGGTCTGGCCGAAGGCTGCTCCCGGAAGGAGGCGAGCAGGTCCTGGCCGGATTGGGTTCGGCGCAGCAAGATGATGACGCCGCTGCCGGCGGCGGCGATGGTCTGCATCGCCTGGTCGACGCTGAAGGTGTGGCGCGAGCTCTTGCAGTCGATGAAATCGAGCACCGAGATCGGTTCGTGCACCCGGACCAGGGTCTCCACCGCGGGCTGGATGTCGCCCAGCGACAGCGCCAGATGCACCTCGCCCGTGGTCTTGTCCTCGAAGGCGGAAAGGCGGAACTTGCCGTGGCGGCAGTCGATCTCCTTCTCCGCGACGCATTCGATCAGGGTCTCGTTCTCGCTGCGGTAATGGATCAGGTCGGCGATGGTGCCGATCTTGAGGCCGTGCTCGCGGGCGAACTCGAGCAGGTCGGGCAGCCGGGCCATGGTGCCGTCGTCCTTCAATATCTCGCAGATCACCGCCGCCGGCTCCAGGCCGGCTATCTGGGCGAGATCGCAGCCGGCTTCGGTGTGGCCGGCGCGCACCAGTACCCCGCCGGGCTTGGCCATGATCGGGAAGACGTGGCCGGGCTGGACGATGTCGGCGGGCTGGGCGTGCCGGGCCACCGCCGCCTGCACGGTGCGGGCCCGGTCGTGGGCCGAGATGCCGGTGGTGACGCCGGTCGCCGCCTCGATGGAAACGGTGAACGCGGTACTGAATTGGCTGTTGTTGTCGCGCGCCATTTGCGTCAGGCCGAGCTGGCGGCAGCGCAATTCGGTCAGCGTCAGGCAGACCAGGCCGCGGCCGTGCTTGGCCATGAAATTGATCGCCTCGGGCGTGATGTGCTCGGCGGCGATGACCAGATCGCCTTCGTTCTCGCGGTCTTCCTCGTCGACGAGTATGACCATGCGGCCGGCGCGGATGTCGGCGATGATGTCCTGGATGGGGCTGACGCTCATGGGAATGGGGACGGAAAGAGAAAGGCCGTCATTGTAATCCAGTAGCCGAGCAGGCCGGACTTTCGACGGAGACGCCCGAACGGGTGCAACCCGGCCGCTACCGGGGGTCGTCGGCGGCGAGCAGCCGCTCGCAATAGCGCGCGATCAGATCGACTTCGAGGTTGAGCCTGCTGCCGGCCTGGAGATGTTTGAGCGTGGTCATCTCCAGCGTGTGCGGGATCAGGTTGATCGAGAACTCGGCGCCATCGACGTTGTTGGTGGTCAGGCTGACGCCATCGACGGTGATCGATCCCTTCCTGGCGATGAACTTCGCCAGTTCGCGCGGCGCGCGGATCACCAGCTCGAAGGACTCGCCCAGCGGCGCGAATCTGAGCACCTCGCCGACGCCATCGACGTGGCCGCTGACCAGATGGCCGCCCAGACGGTCGGCCAGGCGCAGCGCCTTCTCCAGGTTCACTTCGTTCAATCCGTCCAGGCCGACGGTGCACTCCAGCGTCTCCCGCGAGACATCGACGCCGAAGCGCTCGCCGTCCAGCTTCACGACGGTGAGGCAGACGCCGTTGCAGGCGATCGAGTCGCCCAGCGCGACGTCGGAGAGGTCGAGCCCGCCCGCCTCGATCGTCAGCGAGAGCCCCTTCGCTAGCGGTTCTATGCGGGAGATTCTGCCGGTGGCGGCGATGATGCCTGAGAACATGGTCGGTAGCCGGAAAGGAAAGGCATCATTGTAGAGGATCAGCCCGCCAGGGCCCGATCGACGATGGCGGCGAAGGGGGCGGCCTTCATGAAGCCGACCACGCGCAGATCGGGGACTTCGTGGCCGCCGCGGTCGAAGAAGATGATGCCCGGCGGACCGAACAGGCCGAAGCGCCGCAACAGCGCCTTGTCCGCGGCGTCGTCGGCGGTGACGTCGGCGCGCAGCAGCAGCATCTTGTTCATCCGCGCCGCGACCGCGGGGTCGGCGAAGGTGTAGCGCTCCATCTCCTTGCAGGAGACGCACCAGTCGGCGTAGAAATCGAGCAGCACCGGGCGGTCGGCCGCCGCCAGGCGGGCGTCGAGCGCCGCCGTGGTCTTCACCCGCTCGAATTGCGGCGCCCGCGCCTCGGCCGCGCCCCGGCTGCGCAGGAAGCCGAGCGGCTGCAGCGGATCGCGGCCGCCGGCCAGCGCCCCGATCAGCAAGGCGGCGCCAATGAGCAGCAGGACCACGCCCAGGCCCTTGCCGAACTTCGACCAGCCGTGGGCGTGCGCCGGCAGCGGATCGAGGGCGGAGAGATAGATCGCGGAGAAGATCAGGAGCAGCGCCCAGGCCAGCATCTGCGCCGCCGCCGGGATCACCGGCGTCACCAGCCAGATCGCCAGGGCGAGCAGCAGCACGCCGAAGAAGCGCTTGACCGCTTCCATCCACGGTCCCGGCTTGGGCAGCAGGTGGCGCGCCGAGGTGGCGACGACGATCAGCGGCAGACCCATGCCCAGCGCCATGACGAACAGCGCGGCGCCGCCCAGAACCGCGTTGCCGGTTCGGGCGATGTAGAGCAGGGCGCCGGCCAGCGGTGCGGCGACGCAGGGGCCGACGATGATCGCCGAGAGCGCCCCCATCAGCACCACGCCGTGCAGGCTGCCGCCCTGCTGGCGGTTGGCCTGGTCGCTGAGCCTGCTCTGCAGGAAGGAGGGCAGTTGCAGTTCGTAGAAGCCGAACATCGACAGCGACAGGACCACGAACACCAGGGCGAAGCCCGCGAGCACCCAGACGTTCTGCAGCGCGGAGGAGAGCATCGTGCCCGACAGGCCGGCGGCGACGCCGAACAGCGCGTAGCTCACCGCCATGCCCAGGACGTAGGCGATCGACAGCACCAGCGCGCGCCGCTTGCTGATGTCGTGGCCGTGGCCGACGATGATGCCCGAGAGGATGGGCAGCATCGGCAGCATGCAGGGCGTGAAGGCCAGCGCCACGCCCGAGCCCAGGAAGAACAGCAGGAGGGTCCACAGACTGGCGTGCTTGAGCATCCGGCTGATCTGCGAGCTCTCGTCGCCGCCTTGCCGGTCGGGCGCGCTGGCCGCCTGGGGTGGCGGTGCCGCGGTCTTGGCCGGCGCCAGCGACATCTGCGGCGCGATCGGCGAGAACTGCGGCGATTGCGCCGCCGGCAACAGCGACACCGTCGCCTGCTGTTCCAGCGGCGGATAGCAGACGCCGATGTCGGCGCAGCCCTGGGCGGTGGTCTCGAGCGTCACCGAGCCGGCGCCGGCGGCCTCGATCGGCAGCAGCACGCGCACCTCGTCGCGGTAGGTCTCGACCTTGCCGAAGAACTCGTCGTCATGCACCTGGCCCGGCGGGAAGCTCGGCGTGCCGAGCTTGGCGGCGCCCGCGCCGGGCGCCAGCGCGAACTTGAATTTCTGGCGGTACAGATAGTAGCCGGGGGCGATCTTCCAGGTCGCTTCCAGGGTCTTGGCGTCGAGCGCCCGGACCGAGAGACGATAGGCCTGTTCGGGTTGCAGCGGCGCATCCACCGCGCCGGCGAGGCCGGAAGCCAGAATCAGGAACAGCGCGAAGAGCGGCAGCAGGAATTTTTTCAGCATGGGGCAGGAGGTAGTCTGGTTTCGGTATCGACCCAGGCGAGATACGCCGGCAGGCCGAACTCAACTGGGACAGCGACGATCTCGGGAAGTTCGTAGGGGTGGAGGCTTAATATCGCGGCTTCCAGCGCCGGATAGCGCGCCGCCTGGGTCTTGATCAGCAGCGGGACTTCCGTCGCCGCCTCGATCCTGCCCGACCAGCGATAGACCGAGCGGGCCGGCCCGAGGATGCTCACGCAGGCGGCCAGGCGCTGCTCGACCAGCGTCTCGGCGAGCGTCTGCGCGCTGGCCGCATCGGGCAGGCTGGTGAACACGAGCAGGCTGGACATGAGCGCGGATTCTACCCTGCTTCGATCCCGCAGCGCGCCCGCCGGCCATTCCAGCGGTATGGGCCGTTTTTTCCTCGCTGTTCCGGCCAGGCGCCGGCCGTGCCGCCGCTTATAGTGCAGCGGGGGGATTCCAGGTGGACGAGGCTATGCAGGACGGCGACGGGGCCCAGGCGGCCCAGTCTGCAACCGGGTTGGCGGGCAAACTGGCCAACGAGCGCCAGGCCGAGCAGCGGGCCATCGATCGGCGATCGGTCGAGAGCCAGGCGGCCGACGCCGCAGACCAGCGCCTGCGGCTGGAGGCCGAGGCGCTGGCGACCGCCAGGCGACGGGCCCAGGCGGATATCGAAGCCTCGGCCGCGGTCCGCCGGCGCGCCGAGGCCGAAGCCAGAACCCGCCAGCTCGCCGCCGAGCGGGCGGCGGTCGAGGCCGAGGCGGAAAACGCCGTCCTCTCGCGCATGGCGGCCGAGAGCCGGGCGCTGGAAGAGCACCGGCTGCGCCTCCAGACGGAATCCGAGGCGCGCTCCCTGGCGGACATCAAGGCGAAAACCGAGCAGACCCTGGCGATCCGCCTGGAGGCCCGGATCGAGACCGAGCGCCGGGCCGATGCGGCGGCCGCCGCCCGGCTCTCGGCCGAACAGGATGCCGTCCGGGAGGACAAGCGCCGCGCCGCCGCCGAAGCGGAGTTGCGCCTCCTGGCCGAGGCCAGGGCGGAGCGTCAGCGCGCCGCCCTGGCTGCGGCGCAGGAACGTCAGGAGGCGGCGCGGCGGCTGCGCGAGGCGATCGCGGCACGGCGCGCCGCCGCCCGGACGCTGAAGCCGCTCACCTGGGCGCGGCTGCGCGCCGAGTGGGGCGCGCTGCGCCTGGGCCTGCGCGTCAAACCCCTGGCCGCGACGCTGATCGCGGGACTGGTCATCGGCTGGGCCCTCGGCGGCGGCGACCGAATTGAAACGAGCGGCAATCCGCCGCAACAGATGAG
>JAJZPJ010000030.1:0-10706 GCA_021811225.1 Pseudomonadota bacterium | reverse complement strand
TAAGAGCCCGTCATTGCCCTGCGGGCAAAACGGGCTCTGATCAGCCGAGCAGGCGCCGTCTGGCCAGGACCAGCGCCAGCCAGAAGGCGATGCCGGCGGTCGCCAGCAATGCCACCAGATGCAGCAGGACATGCTGCGGCACTTCGCCCAGCAACAGGGGCCGCACCAGCTGCACGGCGTGCGCCAGCGGCAGCGCGCCGGCGACCCATTGCAGCGCCGCGGGCAGCTGCTTGGCCGGGAAGAAGACGCCGCACAGTAGCATCATCGGCGTCACGAACAGGGTGAAGTAGTACATGAAGAAGTCGTAGGACGGCGCCAGCGCGGTGACGATCAGGCCCAGCGCGGCGAAGGCCAGGCCGGTCAGGAAGATCACCGGGATGGCCAGGAGCGCCAGCTTTGATGTGACGAAGCCGAAGGCGGAGACGACCAGCAGGATCGCCAGGCCCGAGAGCGTCGCCTTGGCCGCCGCCCACAGCCATTCGCCGGCGAGCACGTCGTCCAGGGACACCGGCGCGTTGAGGATCGCCTCCCAGGTCTTCTGCACGTGCATGCGCGAGAAGGCCGAATACAGCGCCTCGAAGGAGGCGGCGTTCATGGTGCTGGCGCAGACCGTGCCGGCGGCGAGAAAGGTGATGTAGGAGACGCCGCCGATCTTGGGCAGCAGGCTGCCCAGGCCGTAGCCGAAGCCGAACAGATAGATCATCGGATCGGCCAGGTTGCCCAGCACCGAGGGGATCGCCAGCTTGCGCCAGACCAGCAGGTTGCGCCGGAACACCGCGAGGGCGCGGAGGCTGACGACGGGCGGCGAGAAGTTCGTGGCCATCAGTCGCGCAGCTCCCGCCCGGTGAGCTTGAGGAAGACGTCTTCGAGATTGGCCGGCCGGTGCAGGGTGCGCAGCCCGGATCTGGTCGCCAGGTGGGCGAGCAGGGCCTGGACCTGGTCTTCCCCGACGTAGCAGAAGGCGGTCTCGCCGGAGAGCTCCAGGCGGCGGGCGTGGCGGGCACCCTCTGTCGCCGCCCAGCCGGGCGCATCCTCGCCATAGACCTCGACCACCTGCGGTTCGATCTCTCTGGCGATCAGGTCGCGCGGCGCCCCTTCGGCGACGATCCGGCCGGCATCGACGATGGCCAGGCGGTGGCAGAGGCGCTCGGCCTCGTCCATGAAGTGGCTGGTGAGCAGGATGGTCTTGCCGTTGGCGAGCAGCTGCTTCAGGCGCTCCCAGATCAGGTGCCGCGCCTGCGGGTCGAGCCCGGTGGTCGGCTCGTCCAGCAGCAGCAGGTCGGGATCATTGACCAGGGCGCGGGCCAGGGTCAGGCGCCGCTTCATGCCGCCGGAGAGGGTGGCCAGGCGGGACTGCTCCTTGCCCGACAGGCCGGCGAAATCGAGCAGTTCGGGAATGCGCCGGCGGGTCTGTGCGTCGGCGATGCCGAAGTAGCGGCCGAACACCAGCAGATTTTCGGCGACGGTGAAATCCGGATCGAGATTGTCGAACTGGGGCACCACGCCGACCTTCATCCGCGCCTGCCGGGCGCGCGCGGGCACCGGCTCGCCGACCAGGCGGATGGTCCCGGCGTCGGGCGCGGTGAGCCCGAGGCACAGGCGCAGGATGGTGGTCTTGCCGGCGCCGTTGGGGCCGAGCAGGCCGTAGCATTCGCCGCGCGCGAGTTCGAAGTCGACGCCGGCGACCACCTCGCGGCCGCCGTAGGATTTGCGCAGCCCGGAAACCTTTAAGGGCGCCATGCCGACTGGATGATGTTGCGGATGATGTGCAGCTTGCGGTGGAAGAAGTGGTCGGCGCCGGGAATGAGCACGATCGGCAGCTCCAGCGGTGTTGCCCAGGCGACGACGTTGGCCAGCGGCACGGTCTCGTCGGCTGAGCCGTGGATGACGATGGTGTCGGCGGCGACGGCCTCGGTCTGGTAACTGCGCGCGCCCTCGACGTGGCCGGCGGCGGTGCCGATCAGCACCAGGCGCTCGGCCCGGTCCCCGGCCTCGGCCAGAATCTTGGCCAGGCGCGAGACGACGTAGGCGCCGAAGGAGAAGCCGGCCAGCGCGCAGGGCAGCGGCCCGAAGCGGCCGCGGGCGTAGGCATGGACCGCGAGCAGGTCCAGGGTCTCGCCCACGCCGTGGTCGTGCATCCCCTCGCTCGCGCCGACGCCGCGGAAGTTCGGCCTCAGCGCGACGTAGCCCAGTTCGCGGAAGCTGCGGGCGACGGTGGTGACCACCTTGTTGTCGGCGCTGCCGCCGAACAGCGGGTGCGGGTGGGCGACCAGGACGATGCCCCGGGGTTCATCGACCGGCTCGACGAAGACCTCGATGGCGCCGGCCGGTCCGGGAATCAGCGCGCGCTCTTGCCGGTTCATATCCTGAGGCGAGAGACGACCTCGCCTCGGACGAGGTGCCGGTCGATGATCTCGTCGATGTCCTCGCGGTCGACGTAGGTATACCAGACCTCTTCCGGGTAGATCACCAGCACCGGCCCAAGATCGCAGCGATCGAGGCAGCCGGCGCTGTTGATGCGCACCCGGCCGACGCCGGAGAGGCCGAGCGCCTTGACGCGGTCCTTGGCGTAGTCGCGCAGCTCGGTGGCGCCGTACGCGTTGCAGCAGGCCTCGCCCGGCCCGCGCTGGTTGCAGCAGAAGAAGACGTGGTGCTTGAAGTGGCTCATCCGGCGCCTCCGCAAAGAGGCCGATTATAAGGCGTGCGGGGCCGGGTACTTCCGTGCATTCTTGACGATCTTGGCGCGCGCCGCCGCGATCAGGTCTACGCCCAGGACGTCGGCCAGTTCGACCAGGTAGATCAGCACGTCGGCCATCTCGTCCCGCACTTCGCCGAGCTTGTCGGGCGACAGCGCGCGGCTCTCCTCGGGCGTGGCCCACTGGAAGTGCTCGACCAGTTCGGCGGCCTCGACGATCAGCGCCATCGCCAGGTTCTTCGGCGTGTGATAGGCGCGCCAGCCGCGCGCCGCGGCGAAGTCGCGCAGCGTGTCGGAGAGTGCGGTGAGTTCGGATTTCATTTTTTCTCCAAGAGTCTGCGAGCGTTGCGAGCCGCGGTCACCCCCTTCCCCGGGAAGGGGGCTGGGGGGCTGGCGGTTCAGGCCCGCCGACGGGCCGCCCCGAGGCGGGACAGCCAAGAGTCTGCGAGCGTTGCGAGCCGCGGTCACCCCCTTCCCCGGGAAGGGGGCTGGGGGGCTGGCGGTTTTTGCCTCAACATTATCAGCCAGGGCAGGGCGAGGAAGGGCCAGAGCGCCGAGATGATCCGGGTCAGGCCGTTGAAATTGAGGAAGTGTCCCTGCTGCCAGAGCTGCAGCATGTCGACCAGATAGGGATTCTCAGGCGCCAGATTGACCAGCGCGGTGGCGGCGGCGAGCGCCAGCACCGCCAGCACCTGGCGCGCCGGGCTCGGCAGGAAGGAGGCGGCCAGCCACAGCGTGCCGCCGACGCCCAGGCCGGCGACGCTGCCCGGCGTCACCCAGGACCAGCCGGAAGCCGGGTCCATCAGCAGCATCATCGACAGGCTCTTCACCGCCAGCGCCACCAGCAGCAACAGCACCGCCAACTGGCGCCTGCCGATCTTCAGCAGGCAACCGGCGAAGAGGCCGGTCGCCAGGGTGTTGGTCGCGACCACGCCGGCCTCCACCCAGGAAAAATCCTGCGCCGTGTAGGGCAGCGGTCCGGGTACCCCGAGGAAGCCGAGCAGGCTGCGCAGATCGCCGTTGCCGAACAGCAGGATCTCCGGATTGAGCTGGGTGACCAGCCACAGCCCGAGCAGCACCAGCCCGGCATCGGCCATCGCGCCATCGCCGACCAGGCGGGTGCGCAGCGTGTGCAGCCTGCCGCCGTCGAGCAGCAATGCCCCCCAGCGCGCCCCGGCCAGCGCACCGAACAAGCCGCCCAGGCTGTTGGTGGCCAAATCGAGGTTGGAGGCGACGCGGCTGGGCAGGAAATTCTGCAGCGTCTCCATCGAGAGGCTGAGGGCGAAGCACAGCGCGGTGGCCAGCACGGCCGCCGGCAGCCGGCCACGTCCGTGCTGCAGGGTGGGCACCCAGAGGAAACCGAGCGGCAGGTAGGCCAGGACGTTGGTGACCAGATCGAAGCCGGTCCAGTAGCGCGGCCAGGCCGCGAACAGGAAGGCGGTGATCGGCGCGCCGGTGTCGCGCCAGCCGGAGAAGGGATGCAGGCTGGCATAGATCACCAGCAGCGTGTAAGCCGCCGCGAGGTAGAGCGGCAGGGTGGGGCGCCGCGCGCGCTGCAAGCGAGCTACGGTCGCTGCGGCTGCGGCTGCCTGCCGGGAAGCAGCCGGCGCCATTCGAGATGCGGCCACTCGACGGCATCGAGGGTGTTCTTGACCAAGAGGCCCAGCTCGGTGTCGCCTTCCATCAGCAGGCGGCGATTGAAGAACAGCGAGTCGGCATCCTCCTCGCGGGTGAGCAACGCCAGGAAGTCGCGCGTCCTGGCGCTGATGGTCAGATCCGCCGGGCGGGTATCGAAGCTGGGATGGAAGCCGCGTCCGTTGAGGCCGAAGCGCAAACACAGGCCGGCATCATTGACCCGGATGGCGAAGCGCTTGCCCAGCAGCGGTTCCAGCGGCTCGCGCGGCAGCCAGCGGCCGAGAGCGAGGTTGAGCGCCAGGGTCAGCGCCAGCGTCGGCGGCAGTTGCGGCAAGCGGCTGCCGATGCGGCCCATGATCGTCGGCAGGGTGAAGTCCGGCAGGTTGTTCGGCAGTTTCATCGCGTCTTCTCCAGCGGCGTCGTTACTTGTTCCAGCCCCGGCAGGCCGTGCCAGAAGCCGTTGCAGGATTCGCCCGGCAGGTGGACCCTGGCTGCCTGCCAGGCGCCCGGGGCTGGCAGGGTGCCGTCGATGCAGTCGCGGAACGACGCCACCAGGGCGGACATGTGTTCCGCCTGCGGGCTGATCCGCGCCACATCGACGCCGGCCGCTTCGAGCGCGGGCATTTCCTGCAGCAGATTATAGATTCGCGCCGATTGCGTCTGGGTGCCGTTCAGGTTGAGGAAGGCCTCGCCCTCGCGGGTGGCCAGCGGCAGTCCTTCGGGAAAGTCGAGGCAGCGGAACTCGCAGGCGTCCTTCTGCAGATTGAAGCGGCGCGCGGTGAAGCAGCGCGCCGAATAGGCGAGCGGCAAGCGGCCGAGGGCGAAGACCTCGGTCTCCATCGCCGGCGGCCGTTCCTGCTGCAGGCGATGGAGCATCGCGCCGCTGGTCTCGGGCGGCATCACCCAGCGCGTCGCCCCCTGTTCGGCCAGGAAGCGCAGCGTCTCGCCGTTGAACACGTTCAGCGTCGGACCGGCGACGAAGGGCAGCCGCTGCTCCTCGAGCAGGCGCACGGCGCCCATGTCGTTGGCTTCGACCCGGAAGCGGCCGTTGCCGATCTGGCGGCGCAGCGTCTTCAGGTCGGACTCGGACTCGATCAGCGTCTGCGACGAGAGCAGCGCTTCCTTGCCGGCGTCGGCGAGGACGGCGGCGATTTCCAGCCAGTCTTCCAGGCGCAATTCGTGGCGGCGCGAACACACCGTCTCGCCCAGATAGACGATATCCACCGGCGACTTCGCCATCTCGGCGTAGAAGTCATACACCCGCTGGCGCGGCCAGTAGTAGAGCAGCGGCCCCAAAGAGAGTTTCATTTCCACGGCCGGTAATAGGCGCCGAGGGTGTGCGACTGCCCTTCGGAGACCTTGTTCAGTTGCGCCATCCAGCCCGGCTGCGGCGCGAAGTGCGCGGGATCGCGGCGGCAGGCGTCGATCGCCTCGCGCCATACCTGGGTCACCTGGGCGACGTAGGCCGGACTCCTCTGGCGGCCCTCGATCTTGATCGCGGCCACGCCCATCGCCATCATCTGCGGCAGGAACTCCAGGGTGTTGAGGCTGGTCGGCTCCTCGATCGCGTAGTAGGTCTCGTCGGAGACCTCGAAGCGGCCCTTGCACAGCGTCGGATAGCCGGCCCGCTCGTCGTCGGCGTAGCGGTCGATGAGGATGCCGTTCAGGCGCGTCTCCATGCCCGCCGCGGTCTTCTCCCAGCGCACGCTCTTGGCCGGCGAGCAGGCGCCGTTGCAGTTGGGCGAGGTGCCGGTGGCGTAGGCGGAGAGCGAGCAGCGGCCCTCGACCATGACGCACAGCCCGCCGAAACCGAACAGCTCGATTTCCGCCTCGGTGTGCGCGATCACCTGCTCCACCTGGGCCAGCGACAGCACGCGCGGCAGCACGGCGCGGCTGATGCCGAAGCGCTCGCGGTAGAAGTTGATCGCCTCGTAGCTGGTGGCCGAGCCCTGGACCGACAGGTGCAGGCGCAATTCCGGATGGGCGCGCCGGGCGTAGGCCATCAGGCCGGGGTCGGCGAGGATCACCGCATCGACGCCGGCGCCCGCGGCGCGGTCGATCGCCTTGGTCCAGCGCGGCCAGTTGTCGGCCTGGGGATAGGTGTTGAGCGCGAGCAGCACCTTGCGGCCGCGGTCGCGGGCATAGCGGATGCCGGCGGCCAGGGCGGCGTCGTCGAAGTTCAGGCCGTTGAAGTTGCGCGCGTTGGTGTCGTCGCGGAAGCCGAGATAGACGCAGTCGGCGCCGTGGTCGACGGCCGCCTTGAGCGCCGGCAGGCTGCCGGCCGGGCAGACCAGTTCAAATGCGGCGGGGTGCGAGCCTGGAGCCATCTGACGGACAGTCAAAAAAGAGCAATTATAGCCGCCG
Source organism: Pseudomonadota bacterium (assembly GCA_021811225.1). GTDB lineage: Bacteria > Pseudomonadota > Gammaproteobacteria > Burkholderiales > Rhodocyclaceae > CAIYYX01. The sequence continues at coordinate 4,012 of JAJZPJ010000030.1, read as the reverse complement.
TCGGTCGCAAGGGCTTGATTTGCGTCAAGCCAGCTCAGGCGCCCAGCCGGTCGAGCTCGGCGGCGAGTTGCGCCTGCGCCATGACCGTGCCCCGCTCGGCCACCGCCTCGGTCATCGCGCGCAGCGTCTCGACCGTCCGACGCAGCAGCATTCTCGCCGCCTGGTCGGGGTCGGCGCCGGACAGACGCGTCAGTGCCTGCTCGAGCGCCCGTGCCAGGCGCTCGATCGGCGCCGCAGCGATGGTGGCCGAGATCTCGCTCAGATTGCGCGCCGCCTCGATGGCCGCTGGCCCCGCCCGCTCGGGCGCTTGCTCCTCGAGGACGGCGAGAAGGGCGCGCGCCTCGGCCAGGTAGAGGTCGTAGATCGTCGCCGAGAGGATCGTGCCGCCTGCCGGCGGCTCGTCCGAGCGCCGGAGCAGTTCGCGCCCCAGTTCCTCGGCCCCCGCGTCCGAGCCTCGCAGCAGCGCCCGCAACTGCGCATCGATGCGCGCGCACAGGCGCCAGCCGTCGGCGTCGAGGCCGCCGGCTCCCAGGGTCTCCAGCCAGGCCGGGACGATCCGCCACAGAGCGCCGCCGTGGCCGTCGGCGACGGCGGCCATGGCGCGCCGCAGCCGGAGCACGCCGGCCGGATCGTGGCGCAGGCATTCGAGCAGGCCGCGCTGGAATTCATGGCGGGCTGCTCTCAGTCCTGGGGGAATCGCCGCACTCATAGCGATCGCATGCGTCGCGCGCTGGGCTCGTCGCTCAGACGGCGATGAGCTCGAAGTCTTCCTTGCGCGCGCCGCAGTCCGGGCAGGTCCAGTTCGGCGGCAGGTCCTGCCAGCGCGTGCCGGGGGCGATGCCCTCGTCGGGCAGGCCGGCGGCCTCGTCGTAGATGAAGCCGCAGATCAGGCAAAGGTAGCTTCGGTATTCGGGCGCGGTCATGGGACGGTTTCGGAATTCGGTTAGAATGAACCGATATTATCGTATGCGCATTGTGGCCCCGCCACGGATTATCGGCCCATCACACGATCCGGATGCCCGGACGACCGCAACCACCCAAGCCGCCATGCCCTCCACTCCAGCCGAGCAGCTCGCGCCCATCGTGCTGAGCTTCGCCGCTTCCGATCCGACCGGCGGCGCCGGCATCCAGGCCGACATCATGACCTTGTCGAGCATGGGCTGCCATCCGCTCACGGCCTTGACCGCGATCACCGTGCAGGACACCGCCGGGGTCGAGGCCGTCCTGCCGCTCGACGCCGACTGGATCGCCGACCAGGCCCGCGCCCTGCTGGAAGACATGCCGGTGGCGGCGTTCAAGCTCGGCATGCTGGCCAGCGTCGAGGCGATCGCGGCGATCGCCGAGATCATTTCCGACTATCCCGACATTCCGCTGGTGTTCGACCCGGTGCTCGCCTCCGGCCGCGGCGACCAGTTCGCCGACGAGGACATGATCGACGCGATGCTGGAACTGCTGCTGCCCCAGACCACCATCCTCACGCCCAACAGCCTGGAGGCGCGCCGCCTGGCGAGCGACGAGGACGATGGCGGGCAGCCGGGTCTCGACGAGTGCGCGCGCCGGCTGGTCGCCGCCGGCGCCGAGTACGTGCTGATCACCGGCACGCACGAGCACAGCGAGCAGGTGGTCAATACCCTCTACGGCGGGCGCGGCGCGATCAGGAGCGACAAGTGGCAGCGCCTGCCCGGCAGTTACCACGGCTCGGGCTGCACCCTGGCTTCGGCGATCGCCGCCAATCTCGCCCACGGCCTGGATCTGGTCGAGGCGGTCAGGAGCGCCCAGGAATTCACCTGGCGGTCGCTCGCCGCGGGTTTCCGGCCGGGCATGGGCCAGCACCTTCCGGACCGTTTTTTCTGGGCCAGGGAGGACGAGCCGCCCGAGGGCGGGGAATGACGATGAGCGCGCTCCGGGGTCTCTACGCGGTCACCCCCGACGGCCTGCCGCTGGAGCGCCTGGCGGCGCTCACGGGCGCCGCCCTGGCGGGCGGCGTGCGCCTGGTGCAATACCGCAGCAAGGCGTCCCCGGTCGAACTCAGACGGAGCCAGGCGGCGGCGCTGCTCGCGCTCTGCCGGGCGAGCGGCGCGCAGCTCGTCATCAACGACGATCTGGCGCTGGCGCTCGAGCTCGGTGCCGACGGCGTGCATCTGGGCCGAGACGACGGCGACCCGGCCGCAGCTCGGCGCGCGCTCGGCCCGAAGCGCATTCTCGGCGCCTCCTGCTACGGCGATCTCGCCTTGGCAGAAGCCGCGGCCGCCGCCGGCGCCGACTACCTGGCGCTCGGCAGCGTCTTCGCTTCGAGCACCAAGCCGCAGGCGCCGGTGATCCCGCGCGAACTGCTGGGCGAGGCGAAGCGCCGCTTCGGCCTGCCCGTCGCCGCCATCGGCGGCATCACGCTGGACAATGCCGCCCGGACGATCGCCGCCGGCGCCGATCTGCTGGCGGTGATCGCCGACCTGTTCGACGCCGGCGATGTCGCCGCCGTCAGCGCGCGGGCGGAAAATTATCAGAAGCTATTCGACTGACCCCGAGGTCCCCATGAGCCATCGCAACGAAGAACTTTTTGCCCGCGCCAAGAAGGTCATTCCCGGCGGCGTCAATTCGCCGGTGCGCGCCTTCGGCTCGGTCGGCGGCACGCCGCCCTTCATCGCCGCCGGCGCCGGCGCCCATATCTGGGACGCCGACGGCGCGCGCTACACCGACTACGTCGGTTCCTGGGGACCGCTGATCCTGGGCCACGCCCATCCCGAGGTGGTCGCCGCGGTGCAATCGGCCGCCGCCCGCGGCCTGTCCTTCGGCGCGCCGACCGAGGGCGAGGTCGAACTGGCGGAACTGCTGGTGAAGCTGGTGCCGAGCATGGACCAGGTGCGCCTGGTCTCCTCCGGCACCGAGGCGACGATGAGCGCGATCCGCCTGGCCCGGGGCTACACCGGGCGCGATGCCATCGTCAAGTTCGAGGGCTGCTACCACGGCCACGCCGACAGCCTGCTGGTCAAGGCCGGCTCGGGCGCGCTGACCTTCGGCAATCCCTCCTCCGGCGGCGTTCCCGCCGACGTCGCCAAACATACGCTGGTGCTCGACTACAACAGCGTCGCCCGGCTGGAGGACGCCTTCGCCCGGCACGGCGACAAGATCGCCACGGTGATCGTCGAGCCGGTCGTGGGCAACATGAACCTGATCGCGCCCCAGCCGGAATTCCTCAAGGCGCTGCGCGAACTGTGCAGCCGCCACGGCGCGCTGCTGATCTTCGACGAGGTGATGACCGGCTTCCGCGTCGGATTGACCGGCGCCCAGGGCCTGTACGGCATCGTCCCGGACCTGTCCACCTTCGGCAAGGTGATCGGCGGCGGCATGCCGCTGGGCGCCTTCGGCGGACGCGCCGAGATCATGGCGAAGATCGCGCCGCAGGGGCCGGTCTATCAGGCCGGCACGCTCTCGGGCAATCCGCTCTCGGTGGCGGCGGGGCTGGCGACCTTGAAGCTGATCCAGGCGCCGGGCTTCTACCCGGCGCTGGCCGCCAAGACCAGGCGCCTGGTCGATGGTCTCGCCGCCGCCGCGGCGAATGCCGGCGTCGCCTTCTCGGCGCAGGCGGTGGGCGGCATGTTCGGCCTCTATTTCCGCGCCGCTCCGCCGGGGAGCTACGCCGAGGCGCTGCAGTGCGACCGTGAGGCATTCAATCGCTTCTTCCACGCGATGTTGGCCGCCGGACACTATTTCGCGCCGGCGGCGTTCGAGGCCGGCTTCGTCTCCGCGGCGCACAGCGAGGCCGACATCGATGCCACGGTGGCGGCGGCGACGGCGCACTTCGCGGCAGCGTGACATGACGCAGGGGTAGCAAGGGTAGAATCACGCCAGGCGCGGACCTTCCGCGCCTGCGTCATCGGGGAGAGCGCGCAATGCCCGAAGTGAAACCCGAAGTGCAGCCGCTGCCGGTCCGGGACCTGTGCCGGCGCTGCGATCTGGAGGCCCTCTCTTTCGCGACCACCGACGATCTGAGCGAGGGCAGCAACGGCCTCGG
>JAJZPJ010000029.1 GCA_021811225.1 Pseudomonadota bacterium | reverse complement strand
AAGAACATGGCCAAGGACGGCAGCTTCTACTGGGTGTTCGCCAACGTCACGCCCGATTACGGCCCCGACGGCAAGGTGTGCGGCTATTTCTCGGTGCGCCGGGCGGACAAGCGCTCGGCGGTGGAGGCCCTGGCCGGCGTCTATCGCCTGATGCGCCAGGAAGAGGAACGGGCCGGGCCGCGCGATGCCTGCGCCGCCTCGCTGGCGCTATTGACGAAAATTCTCGGCGACAAAGGCACCAGCTATGAAGAATTCATCCTCTCGGTCTAGGGCCCGTAGTTGTCACCAGGAGTTTATCCCCGGAGACAACACAGGGCATTTATGCCGCGAAGCTAGGTACTTGCGCCGCGAGGCAGGTGCTAGGGCGAGGTCCGTCGTCGCCCTGCTCTGCGGGCTGTTGTTTACTCCAGAGGCTTTCGATTTTAAGCAGCATCACGCTGCGCCTTTTGCACTTGGAACTTGAAACCGCTGCTTATAATCGCCGGCACGGCCTTGGATTATTTGGCAGCGTATGAATTGGGTTCGTCTCCTCGGAGTGCACCGATGGGCCGTGGGGTATTCGCGGGCTTTTGAATAAGAAAACGCCAGGTCGAACTTGTCGCGGGGGCTTATTGGAGCCAAGACCCATATGAAAAGATTGACGACATTTTTGAATTCCCCTGTGGGAGCGGCGAGCGCGTTGGGATTGATCGTTCTGGTGAGCGCGCTTCTGATCACGCTGCTGACTGAAGACTTCGCCATCCCCCCCAATGGGAAATCGTTTCCGGGCGTCTTGGCGTTCTTTGATCCCATCATGCTCACCGCGCTCGTTTCCCCGGCCCTCTACATCCTGATCTTCCGGCCGATGCACAAGCAGCAACTTGACAAGTTGCGTCTCAATGAGCAATTGACTGCGTTGATCGAGGCCATTCCCGATGCGGTCTTCCTGAAGGATGGTGAGGGACGTTGGCTGATCATCAATGAACCGGCCAGGCGGATGTTCCAATTGCACGACCTGCCCTGGCAGGGCAAAACCGAGATGGAGTTGGCGGAATTGCATCCGGAGTTCCGCGCTGCGCATGAGGGCTGCCTGGCGAGCGACGAGAAGGCCTGGCAGGCCGGACGGTTGCTGGTGGACGAAGAAAGCGTGGTCGGGGAGGATGGTCGATACGCGATCGTAGAGGCGCGCAAAGTGCCGCTATTCAGCAAAGAGGGGCAACGCAAGGGATTGGCGATCATCGGACGCGACATCACCGAGCGCAAGGCATCTGAGGCGCACATCGAACGCCTGACGAAACTCTACCGTGCGCTCAGCGAAGTCAATCAGGCCATCGTGCGGATGGATGACGAATCCGCCCTGTTTCCGCTGGTGTGCAGGGTGGCGGTGGACTTCGGCGGCGTGGGGATGGCCTGGATCGGCCGATTGAACGAGGCCAATGGCCTGATCGAACCGGTGGTGAGCCATGGCAGCGGGGAAGAATATCTGAACGGCCTAGTGATTTCGTCGACGGCTGACGTGCCGGAAGGGCGAGGTCCGGCCGGAATCGCATTCCGCGAGAGCCATCACGTGATCGTCAACGATTTCCAGACGAGCGAGATGACTAAGCCATGGCATGAGCGCGCCCTGCGCTGCGGCTGGGAGGCCGGCGGATTTTTTCCGATTCCCCGTGGAGGAGCCCCGTTTGCCGTGTTCGCCGTTTACCATTCGCATACCGGCGCATTCGATACCGAAATGATCGGGCTTCTGGATGAAATGTCGCGTGACATTTCGTTTGCGCTGGACAGCTTCGATCGGGAGAGGGCGCGCAGGCAGGCGCAGGAGGCGCTCCTTTCCAGCGAAAGTCATTTCCGCGCTTATTTCGAGCGTTCCATGGTGGGCATGGCCGCCACCAGCCCGAAAAAGGGCTGGTTGGAGGTCAACGATGCCTTGTGCGCGATGCTGGCTTACTCGCGCGAAGAACTGATGCACCTGACCTGGGCCAAACTGACCCATCCTGATGACCTTGCCGCCAACGAAACCCTGTTCGACCGGATACTGCGCGGCGAGATCGAAGAATATGCGATGGACAAGCGCTTCGTGCGCAAGGATGGCGTCTTCGTTTATGCCCACCTCGCCACGCGCGCCGTGCGCAAAGTGGACGGCAGCCTAGATTACATGGTCGCGCTGGTCGAGGACATAACGGAGCGCAAGAAAGCAGAAGACATGCTGAGCCGCTTGGGGCGTATCCTCGACGAGTCGTCGAACGAGATATACATGTTCGACGCGCAAACGCTGCATTTCCTACTGGTCAACGCTGGCGCGCAGCGCAACCTGGGTTATTCCATGGACGAACTCAGGGCGCTCACGCCGCTCGACCTCAAGCCCAAGCTCACGCCCGAAATGTTCGAGCGCCTGATCGCGCCCCTCAGGCATGGTGAGAGGGACAACGTGGTTTTCGAGACCGAACACGAACGCAAGGACAGGAGCCGCTACCCAGTGGAGATTCGTCTGCACCTGTCAACCAGGGGAGTCACACCGACACCGGTCTTTGTCGCCATCATCCAGGACATCACCGAGCGCAAGCGAGCCGAGCAGGAACTGCGCATCGCCGCCACGGCTTTCGAGACGCAGGAAGGCATCATGATTAGCGATCGGAATACCCGCATCATCCGGGTCAACCGCGCCTTCACTCGTTTGACCGGCTACAGCGCCGAGGAAGCGATAGGCAAGACTCCCGCCATGCTACATTCCGGGCGACAGGATGCAACGTTTTACCGTGGCATCCGGGAAACCCTCGCCCGTGACAAATACTGGCAGGGAGAACTCTGGAATCGGCGCAAGGATGGCAAGATTTACCCGGAATGGCTGACCATCACCGTCGTTACCGATGCGGATGGACAGGTGGCGCATTATGTCGGGGTATTTTCCGACATCACGCTACGCAAAGAGGCGGATGAAAAAATACACCAGCTTGCGTTCTATGATCCGCTCACCAAGCTGCCCAACCGGAGCCTGTTGCGGGACCGTTTGCAGCAGGCGTTGACCTACAGCACACGTCACAAGAACCATGGCGCGATCCTGTTCATCGATCTGGACAACTTCAAGATACTCAACGATACCCGGGGTCACGACATCGGTGACCTGCTGCTGATCGAGGTCGCCAAACGTCTCCAGGATTGCGTGCGCAGCGGCGATACGGTCGCCCGCCTGGGCGGCGACGAGTTCGTCGTCATGCTCAAGGATCTGAGCGAAGACGCCCAGCAAGCGGCAGCGGCCACCCAGGACCTTGGAGAAAAGCTTCTTGCATCCACCAACCAGCCTTTCAATCTCCAGGGGTTTGAATACCACAACTCTTCCAGCATCGGCATCAGCCTGTTCCGCGGCGACGACGGGATGAGCATGGATGACCTGCTCAAGCACGCCGATACCGCGATGTATCAAGCCAAGTCTGCCGGTCGCAACACCCTGCGCTTCTTCGATCCCGACATGCAGGCCGAGCTGGAAATCCGTGCTGCCATGGAGGCCGATCTGCGCCAGGCGCTGCCACACCGGCAACTCAAGCTCTATTATCAGATACAGATCGATGAGCAGGGTGTTGTGGGTGCCGAAGCGCTGCTGCGCTGGCAGCATCCCGAGCGGGGGCTGATTTCGCCGATGGAATTCATCCCGCTCGCCGAGGAAACCGGCCTCATCGTGCCGATCGGAGCATGGGTGCTGCAAATGGCTTGTGCCCAACTCGAGCAATGGCAGAACGATCCCCGTACCTGCACCCTGCAGCTTGCGGTCAACATCAGCGCGCGGCAGTTCCGTCAGCCGGACTTTGTCGGCTTGGTGCTTGCAGTGCTGGAAAAATCCGCGATCGACCCGCACAAGCTCAAGCTCGAACTGACCGAGAGTCTGGTGCTGGACAACATTACCGATAGTATCGACAAGATGCAGGCGCTACGCAGCGCTGGCATACGCTTCTCACTGGATGACTTCGGCACCGGGCAATCCTCACTGACCTATCTCAAGCGTTTGCCGCTGGACCAGATCAAGATCGACCAGAGTTTCGTGCGCGATATTTCCACCGAGCCAAACGATGCTGCGATCGTTCGGACCATTATCGGGATGGCCAACAACCTCGGGCTGAACGTCATTGCCGAAGGCGTGGAAACGGAACAGCAGCGCGACTTCCTCGAGCGCAACGGCTGCCATACCCACCAGGGTTACTTGTTTGGCAAACCCGTACCGATCGAAGAGTTTCAGAACTTGGTGTTCCAGTTGCAGCCTTGAAATCAGTGCCCGCGCCGACAAGGAAATCCGCTATGAAGAATTCATCCTCTCGGTCTAGGGCCGCGATCGTCCTGCTCTGCGCCCTGCTGGCGCTGCAGACGGGCTGGACGACGCTGCGCCACGGATTCGATCCGGCCATGCTGGCGCTGCTATTCGCCGGCATCGTCGGCGCCTTGCTCGCTACCCGCGGCAGCCGGGGCAGGCAGGATCTGCTCGCCCAACTGGCGACCATCACCCGCGAGGTGGCCGATGGGCAGGTCGGCGGCCGGATCGTCCGCATCCATCAGAACGACGAACTGGGACAGGTCTGCTGGCACGTCAATGACATGCTCGACCAGCTGGAGACCTGCTTTCGCGAGCAGCGCTCGGCGCTCGACCAGGCCGCCCAGCGGCGCTTCTTCCGGCGCACCCAGCCGGTCGGCGTCCATGGCCTGTTCTCCGCTGCGCTGGAGCGGACCAACCAGTCGCTCGAATCGCTGCGGAACAATGCCCGCCTGGAGCAGCGCAACGAACTGCTCTCCGATCTGGGACGGCTCAACTCCGACAGCCTGCTGACCGACCTGCAGATGAACCAGAAGGACATGAAGGGCATCGCCGAGTCCACCGACCTTCTGGAAAGGCTGTCGGGACAGAGCGTCAGCGCCGCGGAGGAGAGCCGGGAACAGGTGGCCTACGTGGTCACCGCGCTGAAGTCGATCATCGAGCGGATCGCCCAGACCAACGCCGCCATCGCCAACCTGAACAAGCTCTCCGGCGAGGTCGGCAACTCGGTCGGGGTCATCGCCGACATCGCCGACCAGACCAACCTGCTGGCCCTGAACGCCGCCATCGAGGCCGCCCGCGCCGGCGAACAGGGACGGGGCTTCGCGGTGGTGGCCGACGAGGTGAGGAAGCTCGCCGACAAGAGCAAGCGGGCCTCGGCCGAGATATCCTCGATCATGGAGACGCTGCGCCGCGACGCCGGCGGCATCCTCGGGGACGCCGAGGCCATGAACCAGATCGCCCGGCAATCCGGGGAACAGGTGAGCGGCGTCGAGCAGCACGTCGCCAAGATGGAAGAGTCGGCGCGGCGCGCCCTGGGACAGATCGCCCTGGTGCACGACGTCAGCCTCACCTCGCTGGCCAAGGTCGATCTGCTGCTCTACAAGCAAAGCGGCTACAGCGGCGTCATCGCCGGCGCCCAGACCCCGGAGGCCGCCGGCGCCCACGACAGCCCCTTCGGCCAGTGGTACGACGGCAAGGCCAATGACCCGGCCTACGCCAAGCTGCCCGCCTACCGCCAGATGGGCGAACCGCAGACCGAGGTGCACAGCCGCCTGCACCGGGCGATGGATCTCGCAGCCGGGGATTGGGAGGCCGATCCCGCCCTGCGCAAAGCCATCATGGCACAGTTCCAGAAGGCCGAGACGGCGAGCCGATCGGTGTTCGTCCTCCTCGACCAGATGATCGCCCAGCGCCACGCAGGTTAGCCCGTGCGCTCCCTGATCGGGAAGCTCAAGACGCTACAACGCATGGGCAGCGTGCGCCGGCGCATGCTGCTGGTCGGTGCCTGCGCGACCCTGCCGATCCTGGCGCTGATGGGCTACCAGGCGCACGACGTGCTGCAGGAGAACCTCGCCCGGCAGCAGACCAACGTGCACCGCATGCTGATCATGCTGGGCAACGAACTGAACTTCCGGATACGCCTGGAGGAACGGCTGCTGGAAGTGCTGACCCATTCCCCCGACGTGGCCGATCCCGGCGACCGGGCCGCCTGCGGCCGGGCGCTGGCGCGAACGGCGGAGGGCAATCCCTTCCTGAGCGAGATCACGCTGAGGGCGCCCGACGGCGCGTTGATCTGCTCGTCGGTGGCGGCGGGCGTCCCCCACGGCGCCGACGTACAGACCTTCGACGAAGTCCTGCGCCGCAAGCGACCGGTGATCAGCGACTATCGCGTCGGCCATCTGTCGAGCAGGAAAATCCTGCTGCTGGCGATCCCCGTCCTGGACGGCCAGGGACAACCGCGCTCGGTGCTCACCGCCGATCTCGATCTTTCCTTCCTGGACAGCGCCCTGCAACAGTTGCCGCTGTCCGCGGAAACGCAGATAGCCCTGGTCGACGGCCAGGGCACGGTGCTGGCGCCGCTGCGCTGGGCCGGCCAGACGCTGGCAAAACACCCGGCCTTCGCGGGCGCTCCGTTGGGCAAGGGCCAGCAGGCCTTCGAAGCCACCGGGGCCAACGGCGACGACCGGCTCTACGCCGCCCAGGTTCTGCCGCAGGACTTCGGCGCCCGGCACTTCCGCCTGTGGGTATCCACCTCCAAGACCGCGCTGGCCCACGCGGCGGTGCGCGAATTCATCAGCGGCACGATGAACATCACCGCCGTGATGCTGGTGCTGATCGTCGTGCTCTGGTGGTACGGCAGCCGGCTGGTGCTGCGGCCGCTGGCGCGGCTGGCCAAGGCGGCGTCCAGCCTGGGCGAGGCGCAGCTCTCCGCCCGCACCGGGTTGCCGCACGGCGAGGACGAGATCGGCCGGCTCGCCGCCGCTTTCGACGCCATGGCGGAACGGCTCGAGACCGACGTAAAGCGCATCGCCGCCGATCTGGTCGAGATCCAGCAGACCGGCCTCAAGACGAAGAAGCTCTCCCAGGCGATCGAACAGAGCCCGGTGAGCGTGGTGATCACCGACACCGCGGGCGTCATCGAATACGTCAACCCGAAATTCACCGCCTCCTCCGGCTACAGCCTGGAGGAGGCGATCGGCAGGACCCCGTCGATCCTGAAGTCCGGCCTGACGCCGCCGAGCGTCTACCAGGATCTGTGGCTGACCGTGCTGGCGGGCAAGCCGTGGCGGGGGGAATTGCACAACCGCAAGAAGAACGGCGAGCTGTTCTGGGAAGACACCCGGATCTCGCCGCTGTCCGACGACGCGGGCACCATCACCCACTTCATCACGGTCAAGGAGGACATCACCGAACGCAAGGCGATCGAGGAGAATCTGAAGATGCTGTCGTTGGCGGTCGAGCACAGCCCGGTGAGCGTGATGATCACCGACCACCAGGGGGTGATCGAATACGTCAATCCGCGCTTCACCGAGGTGACCGGATTCGCCGCCAACGAGGTGTTCGGCAAGACTCCGCGCGTACTGAAGTCCGGCACCACGGCGCTGGCGACCTACTGGGAGCTGTGGTCGTCCATCAGTTCCGGCCGCGGCTGGAGCGGCGAACTGCAGAACCGGACCAAGACCGGCAGCTTGTTCTGGGAGAGCGAGAAGATCGCCCCGATCGTCGATGGCGCGGGCAAGATCACCCATTTCGTCGCCATCAAGGAAGACATCACCGAGCGCAAGCACGCCGACGAGCGGCTGCGCCTGCTCACCCGCGCGATGGAGTCGAGCAGCAACGGCATCATGGTGCTCGACGCCCTCTCGCCCGAACGGCCGATCCTCTACGTCAACCCCGCCTTCTTGCAGATCACCGGCTACGAAGAGCGCGCGGTGCTGGGCAAGCCGGCGGCCCAGCTCTTCGGGCTGACCGATGAGCGCAACGCCTTTGCCGAGATCGACGCCGACCTGGATTACGGCGAGGAGCGGCGCGCCGTGGTGCACAGCACGCGCGCCGACGGCAGCCGCTACTGGAACGAGTTCGCCATTTCCCCGGTGAGGAACGGCGAGGGCGCGATCACCCATTTCATCGGCGTGATCAACGACGTGACGGCCCGGGTGGACTTCGAACAGCAGCTCGCGCACCAGGCCAATCACGACGGGCTGACCGGACTCGCCAACCGCATTCTGCTCGCCGACCGGCTCGACCAGGCGCTGGCGCAGGCCCATCGCTACGACCATCACCTGGCGGTGCTGATGGTCGACCTCGACAACTTCAAATACATCAACGACAGCCTGGGCCACGCCGCCGGCGATCAGCTGGTCAGGGGGGTGGCCGACCGCCTGTCGATCTGCGTGCGCGAGGGCGACACGGTGGCGCGGATGGGCGGCGACGAATTCGTGCTGATCATGAGCTACGCCGAAGACGAGACCGACGTGATCGCGATGATGCAACGGATCGTGGCCACGATCGCGGCGCCCTTCGTCATCGAGGCGCGCGAGTTCCACGTCACCTGCAGCACCGGCGCCGCGCTCTATCCCCGGGACGGCGAGAGCGCGGAACACCTGCTGAGAAACGCCGACACCGCGATGTACCGGGCCAAGGAGGGCGGACGCAACGGCTTCCGCTTCTACACCGCCGACATGAACGCACGGATGATGGAGCGGCTGGGCCTGGAGAGCGGCCTGCGCCAAGCCCTGGCGAACGGGGAGTTCGTGCTCCACTACCAGCCCCAGGTCGATATCCGGACCGGGCGGATCGTCGGTGCGGAAGCGCTGGTCCGCTGGCAGCACCCGGAAGCGGGCCTGGTGCCGCCGGGCAAGTTCATCCCCCTGGCCGAGGAGACCGGGCTGATCGAAGCCATCGGCGAATGGGTGCTGAGGGAAGCCTGCGCGCAGAACAAGCGCTGGCAGGATGCCGGCCTGCCCCACCTGCGGGTCGCGGTCAATCTCTCGGCGCGGCAGTTCCGGCAGAAGGATTTCGTCGCCAGGGTCGCGGCCATCCTGGCGGAGAGCCGGCTGCCGGCGGGCTGCCTGGAGTTCGAATTGACCGAGAGCATGGTGATGCACGACCCGGAACAGGCGGTCTTGCTGCTGCAGCAGTTGCAGCACGCCGGCTTGCAGCTGTCGCTGGACGACTTCGGCACCGGCTACTCCAGTCTCGGCTATCTGAAGAAATTCCCGATCGACGTGTTGAAGCTCGACCAGTCCTTCGTGCGCGGCGTGCTCGCCGATCCGGACGACGCCGCCATCGCCAGGACGGTCGTCGGTCTGGGCCGCAGCCTCGGCCTGCGGGTGATCGCCGAGGGCGTGGAGACGGCCGAGCAACTGAACTACCTGGCGGCGCTAGGCTGCGACCAGATGCAGGGCTACCACTTCAGCCGCCCGGTCGCCGCGCAGGACTTCGCCGCCCTGCTCGCCCGCCACGAGAGCGGCGATTTCCCCCTCGTGAGATAGGACAACGCGGGGGATGCCGGTCCATGCGGGAGGATGGCGCGAGACAAGCCCAGCCGCTGGAAATTGCGGAAGTTTGACCGGCCGAAAGTTTTTGCTATCTTGCTGAGGGAGGGGCAGGCATGTCCGACATGTTGAGCAACATCGATGCGCGTACCCGGTTGGCCGGCACCAACAAGCTGGAGGTCCTGATGTTCACGCTCGGCGTCGATGGCCGCACCAACCGGCGCGAGGTCTTCGGCATCAACGTCTTCAAGGTGCGCGAGGTGATGCGCACCCCGACCATCACGGCGGCGCCGGAGATGTCCGCCTCGGTCAAGGGCATGGTGTCCCTGCGCGGCGCGCTGGTGCCGGTGGTCGATCTGGCCGAGTTCATCGGCATGCCCTCGGAGACCGTCCGCGACATCATGATCGTCACCGAGTACAACGGCCACACCCAGGGCTTCCTGGTCGAGGGCGTCGATACCATCCTGCGCCTGGACTGGTCCGCCGGAGATGATGACCTCCAGCCTGGGCGGCCTGGTGACGGCGGTGACCGAGCTGGCCGACGGCCGCCTGGTGATGATGCTCGACGTCGAGCGCATCCTGGCCGAGACCACGCAGTACGACGACGCCCTCATGCTCAAGGATCTGAAGCCGGTCGCCGAACGCGATGCCACGGTGTTCTTCGCCGACGATTCCTCGGTGGCGCGCGCGCAGATCACGCGCACCCTGGACGCCCTGGGCATCAAGCATATCGGCGCGATCAACGGCCGCGCCGCCTGGGAGGAACTGCAGAAGATGGCGGCCTACGCCACCGGCTCGGGCAGGACGATGAAGGATCTGGTGCAGCTGGTGCTGACCGACGTCGAGATGCCGGAGATGGACGGCTACATCCTGACCAAGAGCATCAAGAGCGATCCGCGCTTCGCCGGCATCCCGGTGGTGATGCACTCCTCCCTGTCGGGCGCCGACAACCAGCAGCTCGGCTTCTCGGTCGGGGTCGACGAATACGTGCCCAAGTTCGAGCCGCAGCGTCTGGCGCAGACCCTGACCCGCCTGATGCAGCTCAAGCCGCGCGAGGACTGAGGGCGGACCTCACTGCGGCACGCCATCCACGTTCACCTGCAGCCACCACTCCAGCAGCGCCAGGTGCCACAGCTTGCTGCCCTGGATGCGCGTGAAGTTTTCCGCCGCCTCCGGCGCCGCCAGCAGCCGATCGACGTAGGCGCGCTGGTACAGGCCGCGGCGCAGGCAGGCCTCCGATTGCAGGATGCCGCGCATCAGCTCCAGAAACGGGCCGCGCACGTGCTTCAACGCCGGCACCGGGAAGTAGCCCTTGCTCCGGTCGATGACCGCATCGGGGATCACGCCGCGGGCGATGGCCTTGAGCGGATACTTGCCGCCCTCCCTGAGCTTGAGTTCGGGCGGCATCCTGGCGGCGAGTTCGACCAGTTCGTGGTCCAGAAACGGCACCCGCGCCTCCAGGCCCCAGGCCATCGGCATGTTGTCGACGCGCTTGACCGGATCGTCGACGATCAGGGTGGTGGCGTCGAAGCGCCAGACCTGGTCGAGAAAGCCGTCGGCCTGCGGCCTGGCCAGTTCGCGCGCCACCAGTTCGGCGCTGACGTCGGGCAGGTGATAGCTCGGCGCGACCATCTCCAGATATTCGCCGTGGTCGCGGTCGAAATAGTGCCGGCCGAAGCGCTCCACGGCCGGGCCGGCCTCGGCCTCCATGCGCGGATACCAGAAGTAGCCGCCGAACACCTCGTCGGCGCCCTGACCGCTCAACGCCACCTTCACCTGCTTCGACACCCGCTCGGCGAGCAGATAGAAGGCGATCACGTCGTGGCTGACCATCGGTTCGCTCATCGCCGCGACCGCCTCGGGCAGGCGCGCCAGCACCTCGCTGTTGGCGATCAGATGGCGGTGATGGCGGGTGTTGAAGCGCTGCGCGATCAGGTCGGAATACTCGAACTCGTCGGCCTTCTCGGCGCCGGCGCCGACATCCTCGAAGCCGATCGAAAAGGTCAGCAGGTCGTCCACGTGATCGGCCAGCAGGCCGACCAGGAGGCTCGAATCCAGCCCGCCCGAGAGCAGCACGCCCACCGGCACGTCGGCGGCGAGACGGTGGCGCTCGAGCGCGCGCGCGAGCACCCGGCGCGTCTCGGCCAGCCAGTCGGCTTCCGCCAGCGGCCGGGCGGGGCGCGTCGCATCCAGGGTCCAGTAGGTCCGCTGCTCGGTCGCGCCGTCCGCGCCCAGGGTCATGGTCGAGGCCGGCGGCAGCTTGCGCACGCCGGCGAGCACCGTGCGCGGCGCCGGCACCACGGCGTGCAGCGTGAAGTGGTGATGCAGCGCGACCGGATCGAGCCGGGTGTCGATGCCGCCGCCGGCCAGCAGCGCCTGGACGCTGGAGGCGAAGCGCAGGCGCCGCCCGTCGCGGGCCAGATAGAGCGGCTTGATGCCGAAGCGGTCGCGCGCCAGGAACAGGCGGGCGCGGCGCAGGTCCCAGACGGCGAACGCGAACATGCCGTAGAAGCGCTGCACGCAGGCTTCGCCCCAGGCGTGGTAGGCCTTGAGGATGACCTCGCTGTCGCTCTCGGAGAAGAAGAGATAGCCCGCAGCAATGAGTTCGGCGCGCAGCTCCCGGTAGTTGTAGATCGTGCCGTTGAACACCAGGGACAACTGCAGCGCCGGGTCCACCATCGGCTGGTCGGCGCTCGCCGACAGATCGATGATCGCCAGCCGCCGGTGGCCGAGCGCGAGCGGCCCGTCGGCGAAGGTCCCGGCGTGGTCCGGCCCGCGGCGCGCCAGCTGCCCGGTCATGCGCCCGATCGCCGCCAGATCGGGCGAGCCGCCGTCGAACCTCAGTTCACCGCAGATGCCGCACATCGGTATCCTCGTCCGGCTGCTTCTTGAAATCGGGCAGGGTGATCTCGACCCGCATCGACAGATGCTCGGCGCGGTGCAGGCCGGCCAGCAGCTCCAGACATCGCTCGCCCTTCGGGGTCAGCTTCACCTCGACCAGACGCAGATCGCCGCGGCTGGCGTTGCGCGTCACCAGTCCGGCCGCCTCGCAGCGGGAGACGAGCGCCACGACGCCGTGATGCTTGGCCTGCAGCCGCTCGGCCAGTTCGACCAGCGTCGCCCAGTCGCGCCCGGGAAAGCCCTTGATCTGCAGCATCAACTGATACTGCAGCGGCGTCACCCCATGTCTGCGCGTCAGCTCTTCGCTGAAACGAAGGAAACGGCGCAACTGGTAGCGGAACAAGGCGAGCGCTTCGTACTCGGCCTTCGACATCTTGCGCTCGGACATTTTTGCTGGCTCTCCCTTCGGCGTCACGACGCATCATAGCTCGGCCGTCCCCGGACGAAGGCTTCGAACTCGCCCGCGGGCAGCGGATGGCTGTAGAGATAGCCCTGGATTTCGTCGCAGCCCTGGTCGCGCAGGTAGACCCGCTGTTCTTCCGTCTCCACGCCCTCGGCGATGGTTTTCAGGCCGAGACTGTCGGCCAGGCTGATGATGGCGCCGACGATGGCCTTGTCGTCCGCATCGACGGCGATGTCGCGCACGAAGCTCCGATCGATCTTGAGCTTGTAGACCTTGAAGCGCTTGAGATAACTGAGCGAAGAGTAGCCGGTGCCGAAATCGTCGATCGACATGCGGACGCCCTGCTCGTGCAGACGGTTCATCACCGCGATGGCGCCCAAGGGGTCGGACAGGGTGATCCCCTCGGTCAGTTCCAGCTCCAGATAGCGCGGCGGCAGTCCCGCCTCGTCGAGGGTCTTCATGATCAGCTCGGGCAGACGGGGATGGCGGAACTGCACCGCCGAGAGATTGACCGCGATCACGATCTCCCCCAGGCCGCCGTCTAGCCAGTCCTTGCACTGGCGCACGGCGGTCTTCAGCACCCATTCTCCGATCGCCAGGATCTGGCCGCTCTCCTCGGCCAGCGGAATGAACTCCGTCGGCGCGATCATGCCCAACTCGGGATGCCGCCAGCGCAGCAGCGCTTCGGCGCCGATCACCCGGCCGTCGCGCAAGGAGCCCTGGGCCTGGTAATGCAATTGCAGCTGGCCGCCGTCGATGGCCCGGCGCAGCGCGTTCTCCAATTGCATGATGCGCGCCGCGCGCGACTGCATTTCGCTGGTGTAGAAATTGAAGCCGTTGCGGCCGGCCCGCTTGGCGCCGTACATGGCGGTGTCGGCGCACTTCAGCAGCGCGTCGAACTCCTCGCCGTCGTCGGGATAGACGGCGATGCCGATGGAAGCGCTGACGTTCAACTCGTACTGTTCGACCCGGTAGGGCAGGGTCGCGGCCTCGATCAATTTTTCCGCCAGACGCGCGGCGCCGTCGGCATCGGTCTCCGGCAGGATCAGGATGAATTCGTCGCCGCCCGAACGCGAGACCGTGTCCTGGGCGCGGACCAGGGCCGACAGGCGCTTGCCCACCTCGATCAGCAGGGCATCGCCGACGCGGTGGCCGAGCGTGTCGTTGATGTTCTTGAAGCGGTCGAGGTCGAGAAACATCAGCGCCACGGATTCGCCGCTGCGCTGCGCCTGACCGAGAGCGCGTTTGCTGCGGTCGGCGAGCAGCACGCGGTTGGGCAGGCCGGTGAGCGCATCGAAGTGCGCCAGCCAGTGGATGTGCTCGTCCGCCGCCTTGTGCTGGGTGATGTCGCTGAATATGCCGATATAGTGGGTCGTGGCGCCGCCGGCATCGACCAGGCGGCTGATCGACAGCCACTCCGGATAGATGCCGCCATTCTTGCGGCGGTTCCAGATTTCGCCCGCCCAACTGCCCTGCTCGTCGATGGCCTGCCACATGGCGCGGTAGAAATCCGCATCCTGACGGCCGGACGAGAGCAGATTCGGATTGCGGCCCAGGACCTCCGCTTCGCTGTAACCGGTGATCTCGGTGAAGGCCCGGTTGACCGAGACGATGTTGCGCCGGGCGTCGGTGATGATGATGCCCTCGGTGCTCTGCTCATAGACCTTGGCGGCGAGCTGCAGCTGCCCCTCGGCGCGCCGGCGTTCGGCCTCGTGGGCGAAGCTGTCCAGCGCGAAGCTGATGTCCGCGGCCATCTCGGTCAGCAGATCGCGCGCCTCCTGGTCGAAGGCATCGGCTGCGGCGGAGTAGAGCGCGAAGGCGCCGACGGCCACCCCGCCCCGGGTGAGCGGCAGCGCCGCCATGCTGCCCCAGCCGTAGGTCGCGGCGCGCTCGTGCCAGGGCGCCGTGCGCGGATCGTGGGGAAAGTCCTGGCACCAGAACGGCTGGTTGTCGCGAATGGCGCTGGCCACCGGGCCGCGCGCGGCGGGATCGGCGGCGAGCAGAATCTCGATGCCCTCAAGATAGTCGGCGCCCTCGCCGAACGACGAGACCGGCCGGACCCGCTGGCCGTCCGGGTCCACCATGCCGATCCACGCCATTTTGATGCCGCCGAAGCGCACCGCATCGCGGCAGATCTGCGGGAACAGTGCCTCTTCGCTGACGCAGCGCACGATGGCCTGGTTGCACTGGCTGAGCGCCGCGTAGAGTTGGGTCAGGCGCCGGATTTTCGCTTCGGCGGCGCGGCGCTCGGTGATGTCGATATAGCTCGCGCGCAGCAGCCTGCGCCCGCTCGAAGGCAGCCCGATCAGGCGCACTTCGCAGCTCAGGTCGCGGCCCCGGGCGTTGCGGACCAGGCGCTCGATCAGGACCGGCTCTCCGGCCATCGTCCGCGCGATGGCCGAGCGGACGCTCTCGGCGACCGACGAGCCCTCGAATTGCCCGGCCGGATAGAAGTCCTCCGGCCCCCGGCTCAGCAAGGCCTCGCGGTTGCAGCCGAACAGTTCCTCCGCCTGGGTATTGGCATCGACGAAAAGTCCCAGATCGACGTCATAAACGACGATGGCATCGGGCGCGTGCTCGACCAGGGTGCGGAAGCGCTTCTCGCTCTCGCTCAGTCTAAGCTCGGCCAGCTTCCTCTGCCGCCGGTTCACCAGCAAGGCGGCGAGCAGCAGGGTCTGCGCCAGGATGACCAGCCCGACGCCGACGATCAGCTCCCGGTCCCGCTGCCACAGGCTGGGCTCGCGACCGACGAAGACGCTGTTCTTCGGCAGCCGGCGCGGATCGCCGCCCCAGCGCTCGATCTGCGGCCAGTCGAAGACCGGCACCGCGCGGCTGCGCACCTCGGTCACCTGCCGGCCGGAGGCGAACTTGCCCGAGAGCAGGGCCAGCGCCAGCTGTCCGGTCTGTTCGCCCAGGGCGGTCACGCTGATCACCGAGCCGCCGATGCCGCCGTCTTCGAGGTTGAAATCGTAGAGGCCGAACACCGGCGCAGCGGCGGCCTTGACGACCTGCCGCTCGACCTCGTAGGCCAGCGTGGCCCGGCCTTCGGCATCCCGATTGTATTGCGTGAAAATGACGATGCTCCGCGGCGGCAGATGGGCGACCCGCGCGAGCATCGCCGCCAGGGAAAGATTGCCGGTGGTCTCGATCGCCAGTTTTCCCGCCCAGGGGCGCGCGACGCGCAGGGCCTCCTGCGCGACGCGCTGGTCGGCCTCGCTCCTGCCCGCGACGAACAGCACCCGCCGGGTCTTGGGAAACAGTTCCAGGGCCCGCTCCAGCGTGCCCTTGATGTCGAAGTGGGCCAGTTCGCTGACCAGACGGCGGCCGTGCGCCGCGGCGGCGTCCGGCGCCGGCGCCTGCCCCGTGATGGCCGGTGCCCCCGGGGCGATATCCCGGCCCTCGCGCAGCAGGAAATCCAGCGCCGGCTGCTGCACGGTGAGCAACAGATCGATGTGCCGCTGCGCATATTTGTACGCCAGCAGATCCTGCAGGCGCGCCCGGTACTGCGGGTCGTCGCGGTTGCGCTCCAGGTCCAGGTACTCGGCATAAATATGATCGACGCCGATCCCGGCGGCCTTCAAGGTGGCGAGCAGGCTCTGATTGAATTTCTCCACGCCCCGGCCGCCGTAGCCGTAGGAATAGAGCAGCAGCAGGTTCTTGCCGGAGAGAGGGGGCGGAGATAAGGGCGGGGGTACGGGCGGCGGCGCCGCGGCGCAGCGACCGAAGAGCAACGCGCAGGGCAGCAGCAAACGCCAAAGCCTGCGCGCAACGGCCCGGTAGGAGAAGATAGACATCAGCGCAAATCACTCATGGAGGCCAATCTTATTGGAAAAATCCGGTCGCCGCCAACTTTGACTAAAGTAATAGTCGCGCGGAATTTCCGGTGCCCAGGAAGCGGATCTGGCATACTCCGTCGGATAAGCATTTGAACAGCAGTCTATGCAGTCGAAACCCATCGGCCAGTCCCTCGCTGCCGTTTTGCTCTGGCGCACGCTGGCCACCCTGGCCTTGCAATTGGCGCGGATGCCGCCGTTTCTGCTGGTCGGCTCCGCGCTGCTCATCGGCGCCGCGCTCGGCTCCGTAGTCGAACGACGAACCCTTGCTGACGATCCCCGCCGATGAACCGACTTGCTGAGCTCGACGCGAAAACCCTCGCCCACCCGCCCCAGGCCCGGCCGAGTGCCGCCGCGCTGCGCGGACGGACCGCCGGCGCCGCATTCATCGCCCTGTCTGCCGTGGCTTTCGGCGCCATGGCGATCTTCGGCAAGATCGCCTATGCGCAGGGTATCCGCCTGGACAGCCTGCTGTTCCTGCGCTTTGCCATCGCCGGCGGGGTGATGACCGGCTGGATGCTGATCACGCGGCAAGCCTGGCCGCGCGGGCGGGCGCTGGCCGGATTGATGCTGATGGGCGGGGTCGGCTACGTCGGGCAGGCGTGGTGCTACTTTTCCGCGCTGTCCTACGCCTCGGCGGGATTGACCGCGCTGCTGCTCTATCTCTATCCCGCCATCGTCACGGTGATCCACGCCCTGCTCGCCCGGCGCATGCTCAGGCCGCTGCGCGCCGCGGCCGTCGCGGCGGCGCTGGCGGGGACGGCGCTGACGGTCGGCGGCGACGCGCACGGCCAGACGCTGGGGGTGGTCTTCGGACTCGCCGCGGCGCTGATCTATTCCCTCTACATCATCGTCGGCGAGCGCGTCACGACGGGCGTCGGCGCCATACCCGCGGCGACGGTGATCATGCTGGCGGGCGCTGCGTCGTCGGGGCTGATCGTCTGCGCGCGGGGATTTGCGCCGCCGCTGACGCTGGCGGGCTGGGGCGCCATCATCGCCATCGCGCTGGTGTGCACCGTGGTGGCGATCGCCTGTTTCTTCGCCGGCCTGTCGCGGCTGGGGGCGCCGGATGCCTCGACGCTGTCGACGCTGGAGCCGCTGGCGACCATCGTCTTTGCCGCCCTCTTTCTGGGCGAGCATATTTCTCCGCTGCAAATGCTGGGGGGCGCGATCATTCTCGCTTCGGTGATCGTGCTCGCCCGCTTCGGAGAAGCTTAGAATCGACGCCGGAAGCAGCGTCCGCCGTCGCCCAGGCAAGCATCCACTCCAATCACGAAAGGATCCATCATGTCGCTATCCATGTACCAGGCATCCGCGCCGGTCTTCCTCAAAACCCTGGAGAATCTCGCCGCGATTCTGGACAAGGGCGCCGCCTTTGCCGCGGACAGGAAGATCGATCCTGCGGTGCTGCTCGGCTACCGTCTGGCGCCGGACATGTTCAATCTGACGCGTCAGGTGCAAATTGCCGCGGACCACGCCAGACGCGCCGTCGCCCGGCTGGCCGGCATCGAAGCGCCCGCCTACGAGGACAACGAGGCGAGCTTCGCCGAGCTCAAGGCCCGGATCGAAAAAACCGTCGCCTTCATCAATACCCTGAAGCCGACGCAGATCGACGGTTCCGAGGCTCGCGACATCACCCTGAAGGTCGGCGGCAGCGACAAGACCCTCAAGGGGCAGACCTACCTGCTGCACCATGCGCTGCCGAATTTCTTTTTCCACACCACCACCGCCTACGCCATCCTGCGCCACTGCGGCGTGGACATCGGCAAAAAGGATTTCATCGGCCAGATTTAGTGCTCGTTTCGTCCCCGGGCGCAGTTGCCCGGAGACGATTACGAGCACTTATGCCGCGCAGCGGCGTG
>JAJZPJ010000028.1:14638-18289 GCA_021811225.1 Pseudomonadota bacterium | reverse complement strand
ACCGCTACTGGTTCGGCGAGGTCAGCCGCATCTCGCCCGAGGCGCCGGTGCCGGTGGTCAAGGTCGAACGGATCGAGGAGCGCCCCGGCGGCGCCGCCAACGTGGCGCGCAACGTCTCGGCGCTGGGCGCGCGCGCGACGCTGCTCTCGGTGGTCGGCGCCGACGAGGCGGGCACCGCGCTGGCGCGGCTGCTCGCCGCCGACGGCATCGCGACCAGCCTGCACCAGGACGCCCAGTTGTCCACCACGGTCAAGCTGCGCGTCATCGGCCGCCAGCAACAACTGCTGCGCATCGACTTCGAGACCTGGCCGAACCATGAGGTGCTGCGCGCCAAGCTGGCCGAGTTCGAACAACGGCTGGCGGACTGCGACGTGGTGATCCTCTCCGACTACGGCAAGGGCGGGCTCGCGCACATCGCGCAGATGATCGATCTGGCGCGGACCGCGGGCAAGCCGGTGCTGGTCGACCCCAAGGGCGAGGACTACCGCCGCTACGCCGGCGCCACGCTGTTGACCCCCAACCGCACCGAATTGCGCGAGGTGGTCGGCCGCTGGTCGAGCGAGGCGGAGCTCGAAGCAAAGGTCGCCGCGTTGCGCCGCGAACTGGGCGTCGGCGCGCTCCTGGTGACGCGCTCGGAAGAGGGCATGACGCTGTTCGACGAGGCCGGCCGGGTCCATGAGCCGGCGGTGGCGCGCGAGGTATATGATGTCAGCGGCGCCGGCGACACGGTGATCGCCACGCTGGCGGTGATGCTGGCCAGCGGCCTCGCTCTGGCGCCGGCGATGCATCTGGCCAATCGCGCCGCGGGCGTGGTCGTCGGCAAGCTCGGCACCGCGACCTGCACCTTGGCCGAGCTACAAGCGCAACAATAGTGACTTATGACTCAACTCTTCACATCGTCTGAGCAGGTATTTTCGGAGCGCTGCTTGCCGGGGGATATACAAGGGGGGCGCCCCCTTGTTCCCGTTCGGGGGATAGGGTGGGTCTCCCCTTGTTCGTGCTCTCCCGCTTTTCCGGCCTTATGGAGTGCTCCCGTTTGCTTCCGGCTCCGGCCGGCTTAAGGATAACTATGTACACCATCGTCACCGGCGCCTGCGGGTTTATCGGCGCCAATCTGGTCAAGGGACTGAACGGGCGGGGCGTGACCAACATCCTCGCGGTCGATAACCTCAGCCGCGCCGACAAGTTCGTCAATCTCACCGATTGCGAGATCGGCGATTATCTCGACAAGCAGGAGTTTCTGGATGTCGTCGATGCCGGCCAGTTGGACGGCGCCGTCGAAGCGGTGCTGCACCAGGGCGCCTGCTCGGACACGATGGAGACCGACGGCCGCTACATGATGGCCAACAACTACCGCTACTCCGCCACGCTGCTGGATTTCTGCCTCGATCAGGAAATTCCCCTGCTCTATGCTTCATCGGCCTCGGTCTATGGCGGCGGCGGCGTCTTCCGCGAGATGCGCGAGTTCGAGGCGCCGCTCAACGTCTATGGCTATTCGAAGTTCCTGTTCGACCAGGTGGTGCGCCGGCGTCTGCCCGACGCCGCTTCGCAGCTGGTCGGCTTCCGCTACTTCAACGTCTATGGCCCGCGCGAGCAGCACAAGGGGCGGATGGCGTCGGTGGCCTTCCACTTCTTCAACCAGTTCCAGGCCGAGGGCCGGGTCAAGCTGTTCGAGGGCTGCGACGGCTACGCCGACGGCGAGCAGCGGCGCGACTTCGTGTCGATCGAGGACGTGGTCAAGGTCAATATGTTCTTCCTGGAGCGACCGCAACTCTCCGGCATCTTCAACCTGGGCACCGGCCGCGCCCAGTCGTTCAACGACGTCGCGGTGGCCGTCGTCAATGCCTGCCGCAGCGCGAAGGGCGGGGCGGCGCTGTCGCTGGCCGAACTCAAGGCGCAGGGCATGATCGAGTACGTGGCCTTTCCGCAGGCGCTGGTCGGCAAGTACCAGAGCTACACCGAGGCGGATCTGTCGCAGCTGCGTGCCGCCGGCTATCGCGACGAATTCGCCACGGTCGAGCAGGGCGTGGCCGGCTACGTCGGCCGGCGGCTGGCGGCGAAGGGAAAATGACCATGTCCGGAACGCTCGAAGAATTCGTCGGCAACACCCCGCTGGTGCGTCTGAAGCGCATCGCCGGAGCCGACAACGAACGCCGCAACAACCTGATCCTGGCCAAGCTGGAGGGCAACAATCCGGCCGGCTCGGTCAAGGACCGGCCGGCGCTGTCGATGATCCTGCGCGCCGAGGCGCGCGGCGACATCAAGCCCGGCGACACGCTGATCGAGGCCACCAGCGGCAACACCGGCATCGCCCTGGCGATGGCCGCGGCGCTGCGCGGCTACCGCATGATCCTGGTGATGCCGGAGAACCAGAGCGTCGAGCGGCGCCAGACGATGCGCGCCTTCGGCGCCGAACTGGTGCTGACCGCGCGGGAGGGCGGCATGGAGATCGCCCGCGACATCGCCGAGAAAATGCGCGACGAGGGCCGCGGCATCATCCTCGACCAGTTCGCCAATCCGGACAATCCGCTCGCCCACTACCAGGGCACCGGGCCGGAGATCTGGCGCGACACGGCGGGACGGGTCACGCACTTCGTCAGCAGCATGGGCACTACCGGCACCATCATGGGGGTGTCGCGCTATCTCAAGGAGCAGAATCCGGCCGTCCAGATCGTCGGCTGCCAGCCCGAGGAGGGTTCGCAGATCGCCGGCATCCGCAAGTGGCCGGAGGCCTATCTGCCGAAGATCTTCGAGCGCCGGCGCGTCGACCGCATCGAGGAGGTGAGCCAGGCCGCAGCCGAGGATCTGACCCGGCGCCTGGCGCGCGAGGAGGGCATCTTCGCCGGCGTCTCCTCCGGCGGCGCGCTGGCGGTGGCGCTGCGCCTGTCCCGCGAACTCGAGAACGCGGTCATCGTCACCATCGTCTGCGACCGCGGCGACCGCTATCTGTCGACGGGGGTGTTCCCGGCATGACGCCGGTGCTGGTCTTCGACATCGAGACCATTCCCGACGTCGCCGGGCTGCGCATCCTGCACGAGCTCGATGGCGAACTGTCCGACGGCGAGGTCGCCGAGTTCGCCTTCCAGAAGCAGCGCGCCAGGAACGGCAGCGATTTCCTGCCGCTGCACCTGCAGCGCGTGGTGGTCGTCTCCTACGTGCTGCGCGACGCCGAGAAGCTCCTGGTGCGCTCGCTGGCCGAGCCCGAATCGGGGGAGGGCGAGATCATCCAGCGCTTCTTCGACGGCGTCGAGAAATTCACGCCGCAGCTCATCTCCTGGAACGGCGGCGGCTTCGACCTGCCGGTGCTGCACTACCGCGGCCTGATCCACGGCGTCACGGCGCCGCGCTACTGGGAGATGGGCGAGGGCGATTACCGCGACAGCCGCGACTTCAAGTGGAACAACTACATCAGCCGCTATCACTCGCGCCATCTCGATCTGATGGATCTCCTGGCGCTGTACCAGCCGCGCGCGGCGGCGCCGCTCGACCAGCTGGCCAAGCTGATGGGCCTGCCGGGCAAGCTCGGCATGGACGGTTCCGCGGTGTGGCAGGCCTGGCAGGAAGGCAGGATCAACGAGATCCGCGACTACTGCGAGACCGACGTGGTCAATACCTATCTCGTCTATCTGCGCTTCCAGAAGCTGCGCGGCG
>JAJZPJ010000028.1:2649-14538 GCA_021811225.1 Pseudomonadota bacterium | reverse complement strand
GGAGCGGCAGCCGCCAGACGATAGTCGACAGCAGCCGCAGCTCTTCCCGGATATAGCTGCGGTCCCAGCGCAGATACATCTTGCACAGCTTGCCGTAGGTCTCGGGCGCGATGGTATGGACGACGGCGCTGCCCTGATAGACGGTCTTGTAGCCCAGCGCCAGCACGTCGTTGGTCAGGGCGCGGTCCTCGCCGGTGGTGCAGGCGGCGCCGAGGAAGCGCTGGTTGAGCCAGTCGGGCAGGATCTTCCGGATCAGCGACAGGCGGTAGGCGGAGAGCGCGCCCGGACAGCAGTAGACGGCGCCGTAGGTCGATTGCACGCTGCGCAGGAAATCGAAGGAGAGCACGTATCTGACGTGCAGCATGCGCGGCAGCAGCGCCTGAAAGCGGTTGAACACCGCCACCTTGCCGCCGACGGCGCCAACCTCAGGGTCGCGGAAGGGCCCGGCGATCGCCAGCAGCGCGCCGCGCTCGATGATGCTGTCGGAATCCACGGTCACGGCGATCTCGCCGCTGGCGGCGTCGAAGCCGGCCGCCAGCAAAATTCGGACGGCCGTCGCCGCCGTCAGCGGGCGCCCGGCGAGGACGGGAAGAACTGGCGATTGAAACAATCCGCCGCAGCGGGCCCGGCAAAAATACTTGACATGTCGAGGATTTCGGTAATAATGGGAATATGTCCCATTAAATGAGACATGGCGGCGCGCAGCGAAAATGCGCGCCAACCCTCGATCACAGAATAAGGATGCGACCATGAAGAAAACCACCATTGCGATTGCGCTGCTCAGCTCGATTTTCTCCGTCTCGGCGATGGCCGACGGACATGACGGACATGACGGACATGAAGGTCACGACGGCTATTCCTGGGGCAGCTGGGTCCAGGTCGCCAGCGCCGCTCCCGGACTCGATGAAGCGGCAGAGGCTCCCGATGCCGGCGAGCCCGTGCGCACGCCGATCTCGGCGGTGCCGGCGGGCACCGCCAACTACGCCGGCAGCACGCTGGCCGTGGTCAGCGACAGCAGTTCGGGCAGCACGGTCCGCTCGGTGAGCACCGGTGCCGTCAATCTGGCGGTCACCTTCGACGGCACCGGCAACACCGCCGAAGCCGGCACGATCACCGGTCTGACCGGCACCGGCGGCGCCGCCATCGGCGACCTGGCCTTCGCCGGCACCGGCGTGAACAGGCACTTTGCCGGCACCGTCACGTCGGCGACCTATCCGGCCGTCGCCGCCACCGCCACCACGGCGGCCACCGGCACCGGCTCGATCCGGGGCGAGTTGTCTGCTCCGGTCGTGGTGACGCCGGCCGTTGCCGCCACCGCGGCCACCGCCGCGGTGCCCGCGGTCGTCGCCGCGCCGCTGTCCGCCAACGGCGAGTGGAACTTCGTGGCTACGCCGACGCTGAAGGTCAATGGCGAATTCGTGGCCATCAAGCAGTAAGGAGACAGCCTCACCGAGGGCGCCGGTGGGATCATCGGCGCCCTCGTCTTGAGCAACGCGCAGCCATGACTCATCGACTCCGACGCTGGTCGTTTCCTCTGGTGCTGTGCTGCCTGCTGGCGGCATCCCACGCCCGGGCGGCGGATGGCAACTGCCAAGAATCGGCATCGCCATCCGCCGCAACGGACAGAACGGCCAGGCTCTACGCTGCGGGCGAGTGCGCGCTGCAGCGCTTGCACTACCGCGAAGCGATCGGGCTCTTTTCCGAGCTGGTCGGTTTCGATGCGAATCCGGTTTTTCGCGCCGAGCTGGGCCGGGCCTATCTCGGCGCGCAGGAATACGAGCGCGCCAGGGAACAGTTTCTGCTCGCGCTGCAGAGCAATCCGCCCGAGCCGGCGCGGAAGCTGCTGCTGCTCTTCATCCGCATGGCCGATCAGCAAAGGACCCAGGCCAAGGACTGGTTCGCGCAGGCCTCGATCGGCGAGATGATCGACAGCAACATCAACAGCGGTCCGGTGAGCGCCGGCGTGACCCTCTACGGCCTGCCCTTCACGATGAGCCCGGCGGGCATGCCCAAGCGCGATCGCGCGCTCCACGCTTCGTTCTCCGCGGTCCGGAACAAGGTTTTGAGCCAGCGCGTGTCGTGGCAGAGCGACGCCGCGTTGGACCTGCTGAAGTACCGGAGCTACGGCGCCTACGATACCGACCAGTTGAGTCTCGACAGCGGGCCGCATCTGGCGTTGAGCGGGGGACGGAGCGAGTTCTACCTGCCGCTCGGCGTCACCCGGGCGACGCTGGGCGGCAGCGGCTATTCGGCGTCCGGATTCTTCGCGCCGCAATACAGCGTTCGCCTCGCCGCCACCGACCTGCTGGTCGCGTCGGCTGCGCTCGCCCGCAATCGCTACGATAGTGCGCCGGCCCGAAATTCCTTCGCCGACAGCGTCGGTCTGGCGTGGCAGCACGTGCTGGGCAGCAACTGGACGCTGGGACCGTCGCTGAGTTTCGCCGACGAGCGCGCCGCCAGCCCCGCCTTCTCCAATCTCGCCCGGACCGCGGGCCTCTCCCTCTCCGGCAGCCTGCCCGGCGGACTGCGCCTCACCGCGGCGGCTGCCGCCACCTGGGCCGACTACCGGCAACCGGAGGCGTGGGCCGCTGCCGCCAGAAGGGACCGGCGGCGAAACCTCAGTCTGTCCCTCGTCAAGGAACTGAACGGGGGTTATTACGCCAGCCTGTCCTGGCTCGACATGAACACCCGCTCGAATCTGGAACTGTACTCGAGCGCCAGAGCGCAGGTCCAAGTGCAGCTCAGCAAGTCGTTTTAGTGCCCGTCGTGGTCGCCGGGGAGCTGTTACCCGGCGACAACCCAGGGCACTTACACCGCGGAGCAGTACTTACGCCTGCGACGCAGGTGCTAGATCTCCGCCAGTTGCGCCGCCCCCCCGACCCGGGCGGCGAGCCAGCCCAAGCCCAGGGCGGGCAGCGCGGCGTCCAGGCGCTCGGGTGTGGCGGTGGCCAGCAGTTCCAGGCGCCCGGATCCGGCGCCGTCGCTCAGACGCAGCACCTGACGCGCCACCGCGTCGGCGACATCGACCAGCTCGGCGCGGCCCGCGACCTGGCGGGCGATCAGCGGCGCCAGGAAGCTGTAGTGGGTGCAGCCCAGGACCAGGCGGTCGATGCCGGCGTCGAGCAGCGGCAGCACCTTGGCCGCCACCTCGGCGGCGAATTGCGGGTCGGCATCGAGCGGCTGCAGCGTCTCGACCCGAGTCGCCCAGCCCGGGCAGGCTGCGACATGGACGGCGACGCCGCCGGCGTGGGCGCGGATCAGCGCCGACAGGCGGGCGCTGCCGGCGGTCGACTCGGTCGCCAGCACGGCGATCGCGCCGCTCCTGCTGGCGGCGGCGGCGGGCTTGACGCCGGGCTCGACGCCGACCACGGGGATGCCCGGATGCCGTCCGCGCAGCGCACTCAGGGCGGCGGCGGTGGCGGTGTTGCAGGCGACCACCAGGGTGCCGCAGCCGCGCTCGATCAGGTGCCGGCCGATCGCCAGCACGCGCGCGCAGATGAATTCGTCGGATTTGTTGCCGTAGGGCAGGTGGGCGGTGTCGGCGAGATAGACCAGATCGGCGCCGGGATTCGCCCGGGCGACCGCCGAGAGCACCGAGAGGCCGCCCAGGCCGGAATCGAAAATACCGATCATGGGCGGTCCGTCAGGCTACTTGCCGACGACCGCGTGGGTGGTAAACAGCACGTCGGTGAAGTCGCGGTTCAAGAGCTTGCTGTGGAACTTGGCCATGACCTGGCCGTTGGCGTAGCGCAGCGTTTCGCCGACCTTCACCGCGATCGCCGGCGAGACCACCCAGCGGGTCTTGCCGCCGTTCTTGACCTCGGTGTAGGTGAACTGCTTGGCGTCGAGCACGCTCACCACCTTGCCCGACTGGGTCAGCGGCGCGGTGGACTTGCTCATGTCGGCCACGCCCATCGCGGGATGGGCGGCGGGCGCCGCACCGCCGATGTCGGGATGGCCGGGAGGCGGCGCGGCGAACGCGGCGCTTGAGAGAGCGGCGAGGACGATCAGGGCACTGATGGATTTCATGGGAGGTTTTCCTCTGGCGGCTGAATTAAATCGTCTTGACCGGAATCTTGCCGATCCGCGCCTGCCATTCGCGCGGTCCGGTCTCGTGCACCGAGATGCCGTTGGCATCGACGGCGACGGTGACCGGCATGTCGCGCACCTCGAATTCGTAGATCGCTTCCATGCCCAGGTCTTCGAAGCCCACCACCCGGGAGGCCTTGATCGCCTTGGCCACCAGGTAGGCGGCGCCGCCCACCGCCATCAGATAGGCCGAGCGGTGCTTCTTGATCGCCGCGATCGCCGCGGGGCCGCGCTCGGCCTTGCCGATCATGCCGATCAGGCCGGTCTCGGCGAGCATCATTTCGGTGAACTTGTCCATCCGCGTGGAGGTGGTCGGTCCGGCCGGGCCGACCACTTCGTCCCGCACCGGGTCGACCGGGCCGACGTAATAGATGACGCGGTTCCTGAAATCCACCGGCAGTTTTTCATTCTTAGCCAGCATCTGCTGGATGCGCTGGTGCGCGGCGTCGCGGCCGGTCAGGATCTTGCCGTTCAAGAGCAGCACCTCGCCCGGCCGCCAGGCGGCGACCTGCGCCGGGGTCAGGCTGTCGAGATCGACGCGCTTGCCCTGGCTGGCGTCGTAGGTGAGCTTGGGCCAGTCTTCCAGATCGGGCGGGGCCAGCTTGACCGGGCCGGAACCGTCGAGGTGGAAGTGGGCGTGGCGGGTGGCGGCGCAGTTGGGGATCATCGCCACCGGCAGGCTGGCGGCGTGGGTCGGGTAGTCGAGGATCTTGACGTCGAGCACGGTGGTGAGCCCGCCCAGTCCCTGGGCGCCGATGCCCAGCGCATTGACCTTCTCGAAAATTTCGAGGCGCAGCTCCTCGACCCGGTTGAGCCTCTCGCCGCGCCCGGCTCTGGCCTGGAGTTCGTGGATGTCCACCGGCGCCATCAGGGACTCCTTGGCCAGCAGCATGGACTTCTCCGGCGTGCCGCCGATGCCGATGCCGAGGATGCCCGGCGGGCACCAGCCCGCGCCCATGGTCGGCACGGTCTTCAGCACCCAATCGACGATCGAGTCCGAGGGGTTCAAGGCGTAGAACTTCGACTTGTTCTCGGAGCCGCCGCCCTTGGCCGCGCAGATCACCTCCAGATGGTCGCCCGGGACGATCTCGTAATGGACCACCGCCGGGGTGTTGTCGCGGGTGTTCTTGCGGGCGCCGGCGGGGTCAGCGAGCACCGAGGCGCGCAGCTTGTTGTCCGGATCGAGGTAGGCGCGGCGCACGCCCTCGTTCACCATTTCCTGCACCGAGAGCGTGGCGTCCCAGCGGACGTTCATGCCGACCTTGAGGAACACCACGCAGATCCCGGTGTCCTGGCACAGCGGCCGGTGGCCCTCGGCGCACATCCGGGAATTCACCAGGATCTGGGCGATGGCGTCCTTGGCCGCCGGGCTCTCTTCGCGCTGGTATGCGGCGGCCAGCGCCTTGATGTAGTCGACCGGATGATAGTAGCTGATGTACTGGAAGGCGTCGGCGATGCTCTGGATGAAGTCTTCCTGGCGGATGGTGCTCATGTCGGAACTCCTCAATGCCCCTGGCTGCCGAGCAGCAGGGTGCGGGTCATGATGCGGTCGGTGACCGCGAGGGCGATCGCGGAGACCAGGAAGCACAGGTGGATCGCCACCTGCCAGAGGATCACGCGGTCGTCGGTGTGTTCGGCGTTGATGAAGGTCTTCAGCAACTGGATCGAGGAAATGCCGATCAGCGCGGTGGCGAGCTTCACCTTGAGCACGCCGGCATTGACGTGCGAGAGCCATTCCGGCTGGTCCGGGTGCTCGTCCAGATCGAGGCGGGAGACGAAGGTCTCGTAGCCGCCGACGATGACCATCACCAGGAGGTTGGCGATCATCACCACGTCGATCAGGCCCAGCACGATCAGCATGACGTCGGTCTCGCCGAGGCTGCCGGTCCTGGTCAGCAGGAGCGCCAGTTCGTGCATGAACTGATAGACATAGACGCCCTGGGCGGCGATCAGGCCGAGATAGAGCGGCGCCTGCAGCCAGCGGCTGGCGAAGATCAGGGCTTCCATCGCCTTGACGAATCTGGACATCGCTTGTTGCTCCTCTCCGGAGGGGGCAAATCCTTGGCCGCCATTCTAGCATTCATGCTGCGCTGCGGCAGAGGGCGGCGAGCCGAGACGGGTGTAAGATTGCCGGGTTTCGGTGGGGCGCTCCTGGGCGCCCTTTTTTCAGCCCGGCCCGAGATCAAACGAGAGACGCTAAGGAGACAGCATGAACCGATCCCGCCTGACCGGATCGCGCCTGATCGCGATCTTCCTGCTCGGTTGCGTGCTGCTCGACTATCCGCTGCTGCCGCTGTTCGGCGGGGACACCGTGATCTTCGGCATGCCGCTGCTGTATGCCTACGTCTTTGCCGTCTGGGCCGGTCTGATCGTCCTGATGGCGATCGTCATCGAGCGCTCCGGCTGAGAACGGCATGCAAGCCGGCTGGCTCGTCGTCCTCGCCTCCATCGCCTATCTCGGCGTGCTCTTCGCGATCGCCCATTACGGCGATCGGCGCGCCGACGCCGGACGCTCGATCATCAGCCGGCCGAGCGTCTACGCGCTGTCGCTGGCCGTCTATTGCAGCACCTGGACCTACTACGGCAGCGTCGGCCGGGCCGCCGCCTCCGGCATCGGTTTCCTGCCGGTGTATCTCGGCCCGACGCTGATGATGTCGCTGTGCTGGTTCGTGCTGCTGAAAATGATCCGCATCGCCAAGGCCAACCGTCTCACCTCGATCGCCGATTTCATCGCCGCCCGCTACGGCAAGAGCCAGTTGCTGGGCGGCCTGGTCACGGTCATCGCGGTGATCGGCACGGTCCCCTACATCGCGCTGCAGTTGAAGGCGGTGTCCACCAGCCTGCTGCTGCTGCTGCACTATCCGGAAATCCTCGTCCCCGCCCGCGTCGACGCCTTGCCCTGGCTCAGCGACAGCACGTTCTACGTGGCGCTGATCCTGGCCGCATTCACGATACTCTTCGGCACCCGGCATCTCGACGCCACCGAGCGCCACGAGGGCATGGTGGCGGCGATCGCCTTCGAGTCGGTGGTGAAGTTGCTGGCCTTCACCGCCGTCGGCCTGTTCGTCACCTTCGGCATCTACCACGGCATCGGCGACATCTTCGCCCGCGCCCGGGCGGTGCCCGATCTTGCCCGGCTGCTCGGCCTGGGCGGCTCCTCCGGCAGCGCCAGCGGCTGGTTCGCGCTGACCCTGCTGTCGATGCTATCGACCCTGCTGCTGCCGCGCCAGTTCCA
Organism: Pseudomonadota bacterium; assembly: GCA_021811225.1. Classification (GTDB taxonomy): domain Bacteria; phylum Pseudomonadota; class Gammaproteobacteria; order Burkholderiales; family Rhodocyclaceae; genus CAIYYX01. The sequence goes on along the minus strand of JAJZPJ010000028.1, from coordinate 7,214 downwards.
CATCGCGGTGGTCGAGAACGTCGATGAGACCCACCTGCGCCGCGCCGTCTGGCTGTTTCCGCTCTATCTGCTGCTGATCAACCTGTTCGTGCTGCCGATCGCCCTGGGCGGCCTGCTCTACTTCCGCACCGGCGACGCCGATACCTTCGTGCTGAGCCTGCCGCTGGCCACCCATCACCCGGGGCTGGCGCTGCTGGTGTTCATCGGCGGACTGTCGGCCGCCGCCAGCATGGTGATCGTCGAGACCATCGCCTTGTCGACCATGGTCTGCAACGACCTGGTGATGCCGCTCTTGCTGCGGCTCCGCTGGCTGGGCCTGGCCACGCGCGCCGACCTCTCGCGCCTGTTGCTCGGCATCCGCCGCCTGGCCATCCTCGCCCTGCTGCTGCTCGGCTACAGCTACTTCCGCGCCGCCGGCGAGGCCTACGCCCTGGTCAGCATCGGCCTGATTTCCTTCGCCGCCGTGGCGCAATTCGCGCCGGTGATGATCGGCGCCCTGTACTGGAAGGGCGGCACCCGCGCCGGCGCCCTGGCCGGGCTGTTCGCCGGCTTCGCGGTGTGGGCCTACACGCTGCTCCTGCCCTCCTTCGCCAAGTCCGGCTGGCTGCCCACCGGCTTCATCGAGCACGGCCTGTTCGGCATCGCCCTGTTGAAGCCGGAGCAGTTGTTCGGCCTGACCGGCCTCGATGAAATCGCCCATTGCCTGTTCTGGAGCATGCTCGCCAACGTCGGCGCCTACCTCGGCGTGTCGCTGGCGCGCGCGCCCAACGCCATCGAGGCGAGACAGGCGACGCTGTTCGTCGATGTCTTCCGCCTCACCCAGGCGCCCCTCGGCGCCGGCCTGTGGCGCGGCCGGGCCAGGATGGAGGAGCTGCTGCCGCTGCTCTCGCGGTTCTTGAGCCCCGAGGGAGCGCGGGCCGCACTCGCCCAATACGCGAAGAGCCGCGGCGTCGCCAAGGTGGCGCTGCTGGAAGCGGACGCCGATCTGGTGCATCACGCCGAGAGCCTGCTCGCCGGCGCCATCGGCAGCGCCTCGGCCCGGGTGATGATCGCCTCGGTGGTGGAGGAGGAGCCGCTGGGCCTGGACGAGGTGCTGAACATTCTCGACGAGGCGCATCAGGTGCGCGCCTACAGCCACCAGCTGGAACGGCAATCGCAGGAACTGTCGGCGGCGACGGCGGAGCTGCGCGCCGCCAACCTGCGGCTGACCGAGCTCGACCGCTTGAAGGACGATTTCGTCGCCACCGTCACCCATGAGCTGCGCACGCCGCTCACCTCGATCCGCGCCTTCTCGGAGATGCTGTTCGACGATCCCGAGATCGATCTCGCCGATCGGCGCCGCTTTCTCGGCATCATCCTCGCCGAGACCGAACGCCTGACCCGGCTCATCAATCAGGTGCTGGATCTGGCCAAGATCGAATCGGGCACCGCCAAGTGGGCGTGCGCCGAGGTCGACTTGCGCGAAGTCGTGGCCGCCTCGATCGAGGCCACCGACCAGCTGTTCAAGCAGCGCGACGTCAAGCTGGAACTGGCGCTGCCCGAGACGGTCCCACTGATCGTGGCCGATCGCGACCGTCTGATCCAGGTGATGATGAATCTGCTGTCCAATGCCGTGAAGTTCTGCGCCGCCGAACGCGGCCGGGTGACGGTGGCGATCCGCCGCGATCCCGGGCGTCTGTGGGTCGATGTCGCCGACAACGGATCGGGCATCCCGCGCGGGGAGCAGGGGCTCATCTTCGAGAAGTTCCATCAGGGCGGCGGTGGCGCCATGACCGGCAAACCGCAGGGTACCGGCCTGGGCTTGCCGATCAGCCGCCATATCGTCGAGCATTTCGGCGGGGTGCTGACGGTCGATAGCGATCCCGAGCGGGGCCGGGTCGGCGCCCGCTTCTCCTTTTCGCTGCCGGTCTCGCCGTGACCCGGCCCTTCCTCAGGCGGCCGCGGCCCCCGTCCGCCGACGCTATGATCTGGGACAACAATCGCGGGACCGGGACGGACGATCATGTACCCTATGTCGATAGAATGATTTCAAGGAGTTGAACCAGTGAGAACCAATCTGCCCGTCAGCGACGTCGAACGTCCGTTTCCGACCGGCGCAACGATCGTCTCGAACACCGATCTCAAGGGCAATGTCACCTACGTCAATGACGTCTTCATCGAGATCAGCGGCTTCAGCCGCGACGAGATGCTGGGCAACAGCCACAATCTGGTCCGCCATCCGGACATGCCGACGGAGGCCTTCGCCGACCTGTGGGCCACCATCAAATCCGGACTGCCCTGGCGGGGCATGGTCAAGAACCGCTGCAAGAACGGCGACTATTATTGGGTCAAGGCGCTGGTGGTGCCGGTGCGCGAGAACAACCAGACGATCGGCTACATGTCGGTGCGCACCCGGCCGACGGACGCGGAGAAGCGCGCGGCCGCCGAGCTCTATCGGGCGGTGCGCGAGGGCCGGGCCAGGCTGAAGAAGCGCAGGCTCGCCGACCTGATTTTCAGGTTCGGCTTCAATACCCGCTTCGCCCTGTTCGTGGCGCTGATGGTGCTGCTGACCGCGGCCGCCGGCGTGGCGGGGCTGAGCGGATCGAAGGACCTGACCGTCGGCATCTGGATCTTGAGCCTGGTCACGGCGCTGGGCAGCATGCTGTTCATGTCGGCGACCATCGCCCGGCCGCTACAGGAGGCGAGCGGCTATTTCGACCAGATTTCCCAGGGCAATCTGCTGAGCGAGATTCCGGTCCATCGCCCGGACGAGGTCGGCCGCGTGCTCGCCGGTCTGGCGATCGCCCAGACCCATATGCGCGTGATGATCGACCAGATCCGCCTGGGCGCGCAGGCGGTCGAAGAGCGCAGCGAGCACCTGGAGCGCGAGGTCGCGCACGTCACCGAGGTCTCCTCCGACCAGGCCGGCCGGATCAGCCAGGTGAGCAACGCGATGGACGAATTGTCGTCTTCGGTCGCGGTGGTGGCGCAGACCGCCGCGACCGCGGCCGATTCGGCCAGGAGCACGCAGGACGTGGTCGACGAGGGCAATTCGCGCATGCAGAAAAACATCGCGGCGGCCGATCAGGTCGCGCAGGCGGTGCAGGCCTCGGGCGAGCACATCGGGGAGCTCAACGTTTCGATCGGCCAGATCGGCGCCATGGCCGGCGCCATCAAGGAGATCGCCGACCAGACCAATCTCCTGGCCTTGAATGCCGCCATCGAGGCGGCGCGGGCGGGCGAACAGGGGCGCGGCTTCGCCGTGGTCGCGGACGAGGTCAGGAAGCTCGCCGAGCGCACCGCCAATACCACCGGCGAGATCAACCGCATGGTGGAGTCCGTGCAGACCACCACCCGGGCCACGGTGACGGCGATGGACCGCGCCGTGACCCTCGTTCGCGAGGGGCGCGAGCTGACCGAGCAGACGCACCAGAGCTTTCAGGAGATCACCCGCTCCAGCCGGCACGTGACGGAAATTTCGGAGAGCATCGCCGATGCGGCCAAGGAGCAGTCCGCCGCCACCGGGGAAGTTGCGGCGAACACCGAGCAGATGGCGCAGCTGGTCGAACGGAACAATGCCTCGATCGTGGAGCTCAGGGATGCGGTGAGCGAGCTGAAGCAGACGGCCGACGGGCTGCGCGACATGGTGGCGCATTTCCGCGCCGACCGCTGAGCCCGCCCGCGGCGCGTCTTTAACGCCTGTCTGTGCTTGTCCTCGGTCCGGCCCTAATGGATGCCCACTTCGCTCAGCTCGGTATCCAAGCCGGTGACCGCATCGAGGATCAGTTCGGTCAGGCCTTCGTCCTCGTCGCTCCAGGTGGCGTCGGGCTCGTGCGAGGTGCTCGCCAGCGGTGCGATGTCGAAGTCCACGTACTTGTCCCCGATCTTCAACACCTGGACGCCGCTGCCGATTTCGACGATCTCCCAGTCGTTGGGGATCTCCAGCTCGGCGTGGATATGGACCGTCAGCTTCTTCATTGGCTTTTCTCCCTGTTCGGCGACGCGCGGGGCGAGATGAGGTCGCCGACCGCGAACCCCGGCAGTTTGCGCGTGTTCCCGCCGGCGCGCAAATGTTCCGGCGGCGGCTGGCCATCGCGGCATAAAAGAGGTATTATTAATGTAGCTTCAGAGCGTCGCACCGAAATGCAGTCCATCCGAAACGGCTAAAAGCGATCATGCGTCTGACCACCTTTTCCGACTACACCTTGCGGGTGCTGATGTACCTGGCCATCGACCCGACGCAACTGGCGACCATACCCGGCATCGCCGCTGCCTACGGCATTTCCGAAAACCATCTGATGAAGGTGGTGCACCAGTTGGCGCGCGCCGGCGTGATCGAATCGATACGCGGCAAGGGCGGCGGCATCCGCCTGGGCCGGGCGCCGGAAGATATCCGTCTGGGGCAGGTGGTCCGGGCCTCCGAAGGCGCGGCGCCGATCGTCGAGTGCCTGGGCGAGGAGGAGAGCGCCTGCTGCATTGCGCCCGCCTGCCGGCTGAGCGGCATCCTGGTGCGCGCTTTCGATGCGCTCTACGACGTGCTGGACGAATACACGCTGGCCGATCTGGTGAAGAACAAGAAGGTATTG